>NZ_JAKJSW010000024.1:0-65938 GCF_050337375.1 Vibrio makurazakiensis
TTGGAATGGTTACCTATCACGACTCAAAGGGCACTTACCACTGTTGGACAAATTCAAAATCCAATATCGGAACCCTTGGAAATAATCTAGCCGCTAAGCTGCTCTTTCGCCGCTTAGCCATATCAAATTAGTAAGTTTAACTGCCAATTTACGCAGTATGTTAAAAAGGAAATGACAATGAAATACGGCTATTTCGATAACGATAATCGCGAATACGTCATCACTCGCCCTGATGTTCCGGCTCCATGGACTAACTACCTTGGTACAGAAAAGTTTTGTACTGTAATTTCGCACAATGCTGGCGGCTACTCGTTTTACAACTCACCGGAATACAACCGTGTTACAAAGTTCCGCCCAAACGGTACTTTCGACCGTCCGGGGCACTATGTTTATTTGCGTGATGATGAGACAGGTGATTACTGGTCTATCTCATGGCAGCCAGTGGCTAAAAGCCTAGATGAAGCGAGCTATGAAGTTCGTCATGGCTTGTCGTACTCTAAATTCAAATGTGAATACAGCGGTATCACAGCAACTAAAACGTTATTCGTTCCTAAAGGCGAAGACGCAGAAGTATGGGATGTTGTTCTTAAAAACAACACCGACAAACCAAGAACCATCAGCACTTTCTCTTTTGTTGAGTTCTCTTTCAGCCACATTCAATCAGACAACCAAAACCATCAAATGTCTTTGTACTCTGCGGGTACAGAATACAAAGAAGGTGTACTTGAGTACGACCTGTACTACAACACTAACGACTTTGAAGGTTTCTACTACCTAGCATCAACGTTCTCACCTGATAGTTATGATGGTCAACGTGACAACTTCCTAGGTATGTACCGTGACGAAGCAAATCCAATTGCAGTTGAAAACGGTAAGTGTTCTAACAGCGCTCAAACCTGTTACAACCATTGTGGCTCACTGCACAAACAATTTACGATTCAACCAGGTGAAGAAGTTCGCTTTGCGTATATCCTAGGTATAGGCAAAGGCAACGGTGAGCGCCTACGTGAAAAGTACCAAGACGTAGCAAACGTAGATGCGGCTTTCCAAGGCATCAAAGACCACTGGGATGAGCGCTGTAACAAATTCCAAGTTAAGTCTCCGAACGAAGGCTTAGACACAATGATCAACACTTGGACACTTTACCAGGCTGAGACTTGTGTAGTGTGGTCGCGCTTTGCTTCGTTCATCGAAGTGGGTGGCCGAACTGGTCTTGGTTACCGTGATACGGCGCAAGATGCTATCTCTGTACCTCATGCAAACCCACAAATGACCAAGAAGCGTATTATCGATCTGCTTCGCGGCCAAGTGAAAGCGGGCTACGGTCTACACTTGTTCGATCCAGACTGGTTTGATCCAGAGAAAGCAGACGTTGAGCCTTCAAAATCTCCAACGGTTGTTCCAACACCGTCAGACGACGACAAGATCCACGGCATTGAAGATACTTGTTCTGATGATCACCTATGGATCGTCCCGACCATCATCAAATACGTAATGGAAACCGGTGAGCACGACTTCTTTGATGAAGTGATTCCATACGCAGACGGTGGTGACGCAACTGTTTACGAGCACATGAAAGCAGCACTCGATTTCTCGGCAGAATACGTTGGTCAAACAGGTATCTGTAAAGGTCTTCGCGCTGACTGGAACGACTGTTTGAACCTAGGTGGTGGTGAGTCTTCAATGGTTTCATTCCTACACTTCTGGGCTCTACAAGAATTCTTAGACCTTGCTAAATTCCGTAATAACAACGCTGATGTTGATAAATACACAGAAATGGCAGCGAACGTGCGTGAAGCATGTGAAACACACCTATGGGATGACGAAGGCGGTTGGTACATTCGTGGCCTGACTAAAAATGGCGACAAGATTGGTACGGCGCAACAAGCCGAAGGTCGAGTACACCTTGAGTCAAACACGCTAGCGGTTCTATCTGGCGCGGTATCTCAAGAGCGTGGCGAGAAAGCGATGGACGCTGTCGATGAGAACCTATTCTCTGAATACGGCCTACATCTAAACTCTCCATCATTCGCTACACCAAACGACGATATTGGCTTTGTCACTCGTGTATACCAAGGCGTGAAAGAGAACGGCGCTATCTTCTCTCACCCGAACCCATGGGCTTGGGTAGCAGAAGCGAAACTAGGCCGTGGTGACCGTGCGATGAAATTCTACGATGCACTAAACCCATACAACCAAAACGAGATGATTGAAACGCGTTACGCAGAACCATACTCGTACGTACAATTCATCATGGGTAAAGACCACAAAGACCATGGCCGTGCAAACCACCCTTGGTTAACAGGCACATCTGGTTGGGCTTACTTTGCAGTAACTAACTTCATCCTTGGTGTTCGCACAGGCTTTGAAAGCCTAACGGTTGACCCTTGCATCCCAACTGATTGGCCTGAATTCGAAGTAACTCGTCAATGGCGCGGCGCAACTTACAATATCACAGTGCAAAACCCGAATGCAGTAAGCAAAGGTGTTGCCTCTATCACTATCAACGGTGAGAAGATTGAAGGCGCTATCCCAGTACAAGCAGAAGGCAGCGTGAACGAAGTTATCGTTGTTCTCGGCTAATCACTCAATTTGATGAACAGCTCACTATCTCAGTCTTTGTAGGCTTGAGATAGTGAGACTAAAAGGATTTTCTAATGATTAAATTTGGTACTGGCGGCTGGCGCGCTTTCATTGGTGAAGAGTTCACCAGAGGAAACGTCCGCTTAGTGGCACAAGCACTTGCTAACATCATCAACAATGAAGATGCAGCGAAGAACGGATTCGTTATCGGCTATGACCGCCGTTTTCTTTCTGATAAAGCTGCATGTTGGTTTGCCGAAGTACTGGCTGCTAACAACATCAAAGTGAGTTTCATCGATAAGTTTGTTCCAACCCCTATCGTTATGTTCCAAGCAAAAGAAATGGGCTGTACTTATTCAGCGTGTATTACTGCATCCCACAACCCAGCAGATTACAACGGCATTAAAGTCTTTATTGAAGGCGGTCGTGATGCCGATGAAGTCATCACACAAAAAATCGAGCAGCAGATAGCAACTCTAACGACTGAAGATGTAGTTCGTGTCGATTTTGAGCAAGCACTCAACGATAAAGCTATCGAAATCATCAACCCAATGAACGATTTTGTCGACTCTATTATTAACGCTATCGATATAGAAGCCATAAAAAAAGCCAATCTACGTGTATTGATTGATCCTATGTTTGGAGTGGCAAAAAATGCCTTACAAACTGTTTTGATCAATGGTCGCTGCGATGTTGACGTGATCAATGACGGTAAAAACCCAGATTTCGGGGGCCTAATGCCGTCTCCAAATGCTGCAACGCTATACCGACTAAAACATCTAGTAGCTGCCGAAGGTTATGATATCGGTATTGGTACAGATGGTGATGCTGACCGTTTAGGTATCATTGATGAAAAAGGCAACTTTATCCACCCAAATGAAGTATTACTGTTGCTGTATTACTACTTACTTGAGTACAAGGGTTGGAAAGGCTCAGTAGTTCGTAACATCGCTACTACGCACCTGTTAGATAAAGTGGCTGCCGACCATGGCGAAAAGAGCTTTGAGGTTCCTGTAGGCTTCAAGCACATCAGCTCTCAAATGGAAGCTGATGATTCATTGATTGGCGGTGAAAGCTCTGGTGGTTTAACCATTCGTGGTCATATCAAAGGCAAAGATGGAGTATTCGCATCAAGTCTATTGGTTGAAATGATCAGCGTCACTGGTAAAAAGCTTTCTGAATTGCTTGGAGAGATCTACGGTAAGTACGGCTACGCATATACGGCAGAAGGTGACTGTACGTTTAAGCCATCAGAAAAAGAGACGCTGTATAATAAGATTTATGTAGAGAAGAAGCTGCCTGAATTTGAGTACGATATTGATAAAGTAAGCTATGAAGATGGTGCTAAAGTCTATTTCAAAAACGGTGGCTGGGTAATTACTCGTTTCTCTGGAACCGAACCGTTGCTAAGAATATTTGCAGAAATGGAAAACCAAGAAATAGCAGAACGTGTACTTCATCAAATGAAAGAGTTTTTAGCCCTTTAACAAGGCTAGTAAAAACTTCGGTATAGTTTTCTAAATAAATAAGCCCAGCAATTCATTTAATTATGATTACTGGGCTTTTTTAGGATCGCTGGTGAGTTTATTTTAAAAAATTCAGTTCACCTAAAATGCTAGCACACCGTTTGTGTCTACTTTTACCGCAACAGTTTGTCCAACTTCTAACGCCTCTGCTGAAGTCGCCAGTAATTTCTGTCCGTTCGCTTCAATGACATATCGACAATGGTCACCCATAAATTGTTGCTCTAACACCGAAATTGCACTTTCTTCACCCGCTGAAACTTGGATGTGTTGTGGACGCAGTAATAGCTCACAAAAAGAATCTAACTCAATGTTAGTCTGCGGAAACGCCTCAATTACTCCTAAGTCTGTTTCAAACTCTTGAGTCGTTAAACGTTTTGCTTTTAGGTAGCTACCACCACCTAAAAAGTCAGCCACAAATTTGCTCGACGGACGGTAATAAAGATCAGAAGCCGAACCATATTGTTCTATCACACCGCGATTCATAACCGCCATTTTATCTGAAAAAGCGAATGCTTCTTCTCGACTATGAGTCACAAAGATCGCTGTAACGCCCTGCTTCTTAAATATCTTACGAATTTCAGAAATCAGTTCATGTCGTACTTGAGTATCGATATTCGAAAATGGTTCATCAAGTAACAATAGATCAGGCTTGTATGCTAACGAACGTGCAATCGCAACTCGCTGCTGTTGGCCACCAGAAAGTTGATGTGGGTAACGATCTCCAAACCCATTAAGGTGCACGAGATCTAACATTTCTTCGACCTTTTCACGCTTTTCAGGTTCTGGTAATTTTCTCAGCCCAAAAGCAACATTTTCAGCCACAGTTAAGTGGGGAAACAATGCGTAATCCTGGAAAATCATTCCAATGTTACGCTGCTCTGGTGGTAGCCAGTTTTTACCGTCATCGATAGTTTGACAGTTTAAACTCATGACACCGCTGCTTAGAGGTAGCAAACCGGCAACTGCTTTCAGTAGCGTAGTTTTACCACAGCCACTCGCACCTAACAGACAGACAATTTCACCGTGCTCAACCTCAAGAGATAAAGACTCTAAGATAGTTTGAGATTCGTATTTGCAGGTCAAATCTTTAATGGATAATGCACAACTCATCAGTGTTTTTGCTCCAAAGAACGATTAACAATAATCAACGGAATCAATCCAACTAGTACCAGCAATACAGCAGGTAGCGCAGCAAGCTCTAGATGCTCATCTGAGGCATAGTTATAAACATAGGTTGCCAACGTCTCAAAGTTAAATGGACGCAGTAGCAATGCGGCATTCAGCTCTTTCATTGACTCAATAAACACTAACAGTGCCGCTATTAATGCACCGCGTTTAATCAAAGGAAAATGAATACGTTTGAGCATTTGGTTTGTATTGCAGCCCATGGTTTTAGCTGCCATATCAAGAGATGGCGAAATTTTACTTAAGCTACTTTCAATACTACCGATTGCAACAGCCGAAAAGCGAACAACTAAGGCAAATATTAGCGCAAACATAGAACCAGAGAAAATCAATCCAGGTCTTCCCCAGTCCATTAATTTAGCAAAATCATTTACAAAGTGGTCCATAGCGATAACGGTCACCATCACACCTATAGCTAATACCGTTCCTGGTACTGCATAACCCATTGAAGATAGACGAACAAAGCTAATGCTTGTTTTGCTTGGGTTTACACGGTGGTAAAAGTTCACAACTAACGCAACAAACACACCAATGATAGCGGCAGCAATCGAGACAAGTAGACTATTTACAGCGTATTCACGAAACTCCGCAGTCCAGCTTTGTGCAAAATATTGATAAGAGTAGAGGCATAACTGTAACAATGGGAAGATAAACGCAATCGCCACTAATCCCCAACACCAGATTAATGCGCCCCACTTCTTCCAACCCGTTAATACATAACGAAAGTCTTCATGGCTAGCAAACTGACTTTGAAAAAGCTTTTGCTTTCGGCGACTGTAACGTTCAGAGCTTAACAACAGGATAACGATGATTAACATCAATGCAGATATTTTCGCCGCTGCTGTTAAATTCGAATACCCAAGCCAAGTGTCATATACGGCGGTAGTCAAAGTGTTAACCGCAAAATAACTTACCGTACCGAAATCACCTATCGTTTCCATTGCCACCAGCGATAAGCCAACAGCCATAGATGGTCGAACTAAAGGTAAAGATATTCTACGAAAGCTTTCCCATGGCGAGCATTTAAGCAAACGAGCTGACTGCAATAATGAAACATTTTGTTCCATAAACGCAGCTCGACACAGTAAGTACACATAAGGGTATAGTACTAAGGCAAGTACCGCGGTAGCTCCACCTAAGGTTCTTATATCAGGAAACCAATATTCACCGGGTCCCCACCCCGTTATATCTCGAAGGAAAATCTGAATAGGTCCAGCAAAGTCAAACCAGTCAGTAAAGATATAACCAATGATATAGCCAGGCATCGCCAAGGGTAACACTAAAGCCCATTGAAGCCATTTTTCACTAGGAAGACGGCACATCGCCATAAACCAAGCACTAGGAATACCAAAAATAAGAGAAAGCACCATTACACCAAGTACTAGTACAATGGTGTTATAGGTGTAGGTAGGCATTACAGTCGACAATAAGTGACTGAATACTTCGTCGGTTTCACCGATAGCGGTATAGAAGATCGCTAAGATCGGCAAAACCAGCAGTAAGGCAAAGCTTAAACTACTGGTTTTTAATAGAGAGTTTTTTTCTTTCATTAGCCTAATTACAGCAAGGCTGTATGAAATATAAATGCGTTTGCAAATACATCTCATATCCCTTTATAAAAATAGGGGTACAGTTATACCCCTAGATTCGATTAAAGGTCAAATTTCACTTCATCTAGAAGTTTGATTGCAGCAGCGTGATGCTCAGCAATTTCGTCTAGAGAAACAGAATCAGATTTGAAGTCACCCCAAGATGCAACTAGCTCAGAACGCTTAACGCCAACTTTTACTGGGTACTCATAGTTCACTTCAGCGTACATGCTTTGAGCAACGTTACCCGTTAGGAATTCCATTAGCTTCACAGCATTGTCTTGGTTTGGAGAGTACTTAGCCATCGCCATACCAGAGATATTTACGTGAGTACCTGTAGTTTCTTGGTTAGGGAAGTTGATGTAAACAGCGTCAGCCCAAGCTTTTTGCTTCTCATCATTAACCATCTTACCTAGGTAGTAGCTGTTACCAAGAGAAACGTCACATAGACCTTCTTTGATAGCTTTAACTTGAGCGCGGTCGTTACCTTGAGGCTTACGAGCTAGGTTAGCTTTAACGCCTTCTAACCATTCTTTAGTTTCAGCTTCACCTTTATGAGCAATCATAGAAGATACTAGAGATACGTTGTATGGGTGCTTACCGCTACGAGTACAGATTTTACCTTTGAACTCAGGCTTAGTTAGGTCTGCGTATGTGAAGTCATCACCTAGGCGGCCTACACGGTCACGAGAAGAGTAAACAGAACGAGTACGAGTCGTTAGTGCAAACCATTCGTTGTCTGTGTCTTGGTATTGAGCAGGTACGTTTGCTTCAATAACCTTGCTATCTACAGATTGAACTAAACCTTTGCTTGTTAGCTCTGCTAGACGGCTGATATCTACAGTCAGAATAACGTCAGCTGGGCTGTATTCGCCTTCTTGAGCTAACTTCTCTGCTAGACCCTTTTTAGCAAACTTTACATTTACTTTAATGCCAGTTTCTTTTGTGAACTCATTGAACATAGGTTCAACAAGGAAAGGTTGGCGGTAAGAGTATACGTTTACTTCTTCAGCAGCGATTGCAGCTGTTGGTGCGATTGCGCTACAAGCAATTGCTGAAAGAGTTAGCAGTTTTTTCATTAGTAAAATCCTTTATATCGAAATGATAATGTCTATCAGTTGCGTTATTATATTCATCAATACAGTAATTACAATGATCAGAAACAAAAAAACCTACCCTTTCAGGTAGGTTTTGAAGTGTAAATATTGTAAATATTTATTACGTCACAGTTTTATTTTACTGTCACAAACTCAGGGTAAGCGCCTACACCACAGTCATGCATGTCCATACCTTCAAGTTCTTCATCTTCAGTCACTCGGATACCCATTGTTGCTTTAAGCACGCCCCAAACAACTAAGCTAGCTCCGAATACCCATGCAAAGATTACTGCAGCACCTAGTAGTTGAGCACCAAATGTTGCATCACCATTACTTAGTGGCACTACCATTAAACCGAAGAAACCACATACACCGTGCACTGATATTGCGCCTACTGGATCATCAATCTTAATTTTATCCAAACCAATAATACTAAATACAACTAATGCACCAGCAACAGCACCGATAGATACAGCGTAGATAGGTGATGGAGATAGTGGGTCAGCAGTAATTGCAACCAGACCTGCAAGCGCACCATTGAGAACCATAGTTAAGTCAGCTTTACCCCATGTCGTTTTACATACAAACAACGCGGCAATCGCACCCGCAGCTGCAGCCGCATTCGTGTTTAGAAATATTTGACCAACCGCAGTCGCGTTCTCGAAATCCGAAACCATCAGCTGAGAACCACCGTTAAAACCAAACCAACCGAACCAAAGAATGAAGGTGCCCAAAGTTGCTAACGGCATGTTTGAACCAGGAATTGGGTAGATTTCACCTTTCTTACCATATTTTCCTTTACGAGCACCTAGCAGTAATACACCAGCAAGAGCAGCAGATGCACCAGCCATATGAACAATACCTGAGCCAGCGAAGTCACTAAAACCTGCTTCAGATAAGAAACCACCACCCCAAGTCCAGTAACCTTCAATTGGGTAAATAAATGCTGTCAGTACTACTGAAAAGATAAGGAATGACCAAAGTTTCATTCGTTCAGCAACTGCACCAGATACCACAGACATTGCAGTCGCAACGAACACTACCTGGAAGAAGAAGTCTGATTCTAGAGAGTGGTCAGCACCTTCTCCTTGAGTACCAATCAGAGTACCAAATGATGGTAACCAGCCGCCTTCACCGTTATCGACATACATGATGTTGTAACCAACGACTAAGAACGTAGTACAAGCAATCGCGTACAAACAAATGTTCTTAGTTAATATTTCCGTCGTATTCTTTGAACGAACAAGGCCAGCTTCTAACATCGCAAAGCCTGCTGCCATCCACATAACTAACGCACCTGAAATGAGGAAGAAAAAAGTGTCTAGTGCGTAACGTAATTCTGTAACCGTGGTTGAAAGTTCCATATCTGTATCTCCTAATCCATCAAATTCTTAAAGTGCTTCAGCGTCCATCTCACCCGTTCGGATACGAACAGCCTGGCTAAGGTCGTAGACAAAGATTTTACCGTCGCCAATTTTACCGGTGTGAGCTGCATTGGTAATGGCTTCTACCACGCGATCAACATTCTCAGCTTGCGTAGCGATTTCTAGTTTTACTTTTGGTAAAAAGTCCACTTGATACTCAGCTCCACGGTACAACTCTGTGTGTCCTTTTTGACGGCCGAAGCCTTTCACTTCTGAAACAGTCATACCCTCTATGCCTACATCTGCAAGCGCTTCACGTACATCATCTAATTTGAATGGTTTAACAATGGCATTGATTATTTTCATAATGTTCCCTTTAATAATTCATTAATCCGTTAACACTTACATTACAATCAAGTAGCATGCCAAAAACCCAACCTTTTGATTTATAACAAATTAACCTTTTTATTATCGATAAAAACCAAAAAGGCCGCACCATGTTGGTGCAGCCTTTTCACTATCTTAAAGCGACTTTCTGTTGCGCCCTATAATCGGGCATTTACGTATATCCTAGAAAATCTATCCATCGTTCAATCAACAACTCAAAATCATCAATGCCACAATTTGCTTGGCTTTCACAATTATAAAAGTCGAACTCACTGCCTTCTTCCAGTTCATATTCATGGCTAAGAACATTTTCCTGAACGGTAACTTCATCTTCATTAATTGTAAGGGTTATCTCCTTACCCAATAAAGAGACTTCTGTACTTAAGTCTTGGCGAGAACGCTCGATAAGCTCTCTCACCTGTTCTAATTTTTGTTTGTCTTTACCGATTTCTTCTTGCAGCCAACGGCCTACGATTTCATGCCCCATACTACATTTCACATAGTATTCGCCCATTAATGTGTTTCTTACAAATTCGAATTCCATAAGGCTCCAAGGTTTAATCGATAGGTATGACAAAAATGAGGCGAGAGTATATAGCGAAGTTTATTGGAGGTCGAGTCAGTTAATAATGCGACTATGATTAGTCATTAGCGCCTTAAAAACAAAAACGCCTTCTCAAAGAGAAGGCGTTTTATTAGCTAGTTAGCAATTAACTAAATACATCAGAAGTGCTATGCAGGCTCTTGGAAAATCACAGTGTCTGCCTTATCCGTGTACTGACCCATTGTATGGAAGTTCAGGTAACGGTATGTATCAGCAGCTGTAGCGTCAATCTTCGATGAATACTCTAAGTACTCTTCTTTTGTTGGGATACGACCAAGAATCGCACCAACGGCAGAAAGCTCAGCAGAAGCCAGGTAAACGTTCGCACCAGTACCTAAACGGTTAGGGAAGTTACGTGTAGAAGTAGACATAACTGTCGCTTTGTCAGCAACACGAGCCTGGTTACCCATACATAGTGAACAACCCGGAGTTTCAATACGAACTCCAGCACGACCGAAGATGCCGTAGTAGCCTTCTTCTGTCAGTTGGTCTTTATCCATCTTAGTTGGCGGAGCAACCCATAGGCGAGTGCTTAACGAGCCATTAAACTCTTCAAGCATCTTACCTGCAGCACGGAAGTGACCGATGTTAGTCATACAAGAACCGATGAACACTTCTTGAATCTCAGTGCCTTGAACGTCAGAAAGAAGACGAGCATCATCTGGATCGTTTGGTGCACATAGGATTGGTTGGTCGATGTCAGCTAGATCGATCTCGATAACGTGAGCGTATTCAGCATCAGAATCAGCAGATAGTAACTCAGGGTTCGCTAGCCACTCTTCCATTGCAGTAATACGACGCTCAATAGTACGAACATCACCGTAACCTTCGGCAATCATCCACTTAAGCATGGTTACGTTCGAGTTTAGGTACTCTTCGATAGATTCTTGAGACAACTTAACAGTACAACCCGCAGCAGAACGCTCTGCAGATGCATCAGAAAGTTCAAACGCTTGCTCAACAGATAGGTGCTCAACACCTTCAATTTCTAGTACACGACCAGAGAATTCGTTGATCTTACCGGCTTTCTCTACTGTTAGTAGGCCTTGCTTGATGCCGTAAAGAGGAATCGCATGTACTAGGTCACGTAGCGTGATACCCGGCTGCATTTCACCTTTAAAACGAACCAAAATTGATTCAGGCATATCAAGAGGCATAACACCTGTTGCAGCTGCAAATGCAACTAGACCGGAACCTGCTGGGAATGAAATACCTAGAGGGAAACGAGTATGCGAGTCACCACCTGTACCAACAGTATCAGGAAGAAGCATACGGTTTAGCCACGAGTGGATAACACCATCACCAGGGCGCAGTGAAACACCAGCGCGGTTCATGATGAAATCAGGCAATGTGTGGTGCGTGTTTACGTCAACAGGTTTCGGGTAAGCCGATGTGTGACAGAAAGACTGCATTACAAGATCAGCAGAGAAACCAAGACAAGCCAGATCTTTAAGCTCATCACGAGTCATAGGACCCGTAGTATCTTGAGAACCAACCGTTGTCATTTTAGGTTCGCAGTACTGACCAGCACGTACACCTTCTACACCACATGCTTTACCTACCATCTTCTGAGCTAGCGTGTAGCCTTTATCAGAAGCTGAAGGATCAATTGGTTTAGCGAATAAATCTGTTTCAGCTAGACCTAGAGATTCACGAGCTCGGCCTGTTAAGCCACGACCAATGATCAGTGGGATACGACCACCAGCACGAACTTCATCCAACAGAACTTTACCCAGTTCGAAGCTTGAAATATCAGCACCGTCTTTACGAACAACACCTTCGTAAGGGAAGATATCAATGACATCACCCATATTCATGTCTTGTACGTTCAATTCAATCGGTAGTGCACCTGAGTCTTCCATTGTGTTGTAGAAGATTGGTGCGATTTTACCACCTAGACAAACACCACCAGTGCGCTTGTTTGGTACAAATGGGATATCTTCGCCCATGAACCAAAGCACTGAGTTTGTTGCTGATTTACGTGAAGAGCCAGTACCAACAACATCACCAACGTAAGCCAGTGGAATGCCGTCTTTTTGCATTTCTTCGATTTGGTTGATTGGCCCAACACTACCTTGCTCATCAGGAGTAATACCTTCACGTTCCATTTTCAACATCGCTTTTGCGTGTACTGGAATGTCAGGGCGAGACCAAGCATCAGGTGCAGGTGATAGATCATCAGTGTTTGTTTCACCAGTGRCCTTGAATACTTTAACGGTAATTTTTTCCGCTACTTTATCTTTTGAAGTAAACCACTCAGCGTCAGCCCAAGATTGAAGAACTTGCTGTGCAGAAGCGTTGCCCGCTTTCGCTTTTTCTTCAACATCGTAGAAGGCATCAAACATCAAAAGAGTATGAGAAAGTGCTTTAACTGCGATAGGTGCAAGCTCAGCATCGTCTAGTAGCGAAACTAGAGATTCGATGTTGTAACCACCTTGCATTGTGCCAAGTAGTTCTGCCGCTTTCGCTTTACTTACTAGCGGAGATTCAACTTCACCTTTCGTGATAGCTGTTAAAAAGCCCGCTTTTACATAAGCAGCTTCATCTACACCGGGGGGAATTCGGTTTTCTAACAGGTCAAGAATGACAGCTTCTTCACCTTGAGGTGGGTTCTTTAAAAGTTCAACTAGGCTAGCTACTTGCTCAGCATCTAATGGTCTAGGAACAACTCCTTCGGCAGCACGCTCTGCGACGTGTTTACGGTAGGCTTCAAGCACGACTTTTTCCTCTCATTGCGGTTCCTCCATTTATTATCATTACTTCAGAGTGATGAATAATGATGGAGTGAACATCCTTGGAAACTTGGCTCTCCATTGCCAATTCAACTAAACCCTCATTGTTATTTTAGTCATATACAAGAGTTATTAGCAGCGCCAGAGAGGCCAAACTGTGGGCAGTACAATAGCAAATTTAACGATAAATTAAAATCTCATCATTTTGACCAACATAGCAACTTAAGACTAAAGTTTTAACTTTTTTGGCTATTTATGCGTTTCATTTGCTATTAAACATTTGATTATTTGTAAGATGTCCCAATAATTAAGTAAACAGAATCATAATTATCTTCAGTCTTACCATAAGCAAAGATTACGGGTCCAATAGGTGAATCTATACCAGTAAATATTGAACCTGCTGTATACATGGGAGCTTCATCTAATTTCAAATTCGTATCAGACCAAACGCCACCATGCTCTATGGATGCACCTAAGTAAACAGGGGACTCAAACAGTCCAAAATCATTTTCAAACCACTTATAGCGATACACCAAACTCGAATAAGCAAGGTTCTGTCCGATAAGACTATTCCGAGGGATCCCTGATAGATTCAAAAAGCCACCTAGCTCTTTAGGGTCTATAGGGAAGCTTGAGTTTTTGCTTTCTACTACTCCATAATCAAGCTTTGCGACTAAAGTATGTCTTTTATAGCTTTTTGCGGCTAAGAAGTTAACATTCAATTCGTACACTGTATCACTGCTATCATCAACGACTGACGTGGGTGCAACCACGTTCGATTGAGCTTCATCGTGAGACACTAGGTATTCAAAATCAAAGTAATAGCCTTTAGTTGGTAAACTAAAGCTGTCTAACGTATCCAATTTGTAGGATGCGAATGCTCCTTGACGAGTAAACCCCACACTACCGATAGAAGAAAGAGAAGCAGATTCAACCTCACCATCGGTATAACGAACACCAAATTTCAATTCTTGCCATAACGTTGGTTGATACCCGAAAGCCAATTCTCCGATATTTTCAAGGTACGTCAGTGGAACGAAATCCTTAGTAACGTCTAATGAAGGCTCTTCAATCCCAGCGATTGAGGCAGGAATATTACGGTTCTGCTTACTATAAGTATAAGAAGCCGAAGTAAATAGTTTCTGGCTTGATAGGAATGGAGAGAACAATTCAGCTTCGATACGTTTATCCGTACCCATTTCTAAGTTCGTTCTAAGCTCGGCGCCATGAGCGTTTATGTCAGTAAAGTTCGTCGATATTCCTAGGGAGTACTGGCTGTCTGTTGAAAAGTCGTCTTCTAAATAAAAACGAAAGTTCACATAATTAGGTCCCCAAGATTTCTCATTCACATCGATAACAACCTGATCCACACCATCAACTTCTTCATAGCGATAAGTGATCAGCTCAAACCTATCCAGCGCATAGAGATCTTGAACGCTAGATTCCAAATCACTGGTTTTTAAAACCTCTCCGGTTTCTAAATCCAAGCGGTTAAGCAGCAGCTTGTCGGTGTAGTGAGTGTTGTTATTTACAATCACTTCATCAACCACTGATTTATCCATGTGATGCAACTGCTTTCTCGCAGCCTGTTTTTTATCAATGTACTCTTGGAATTGAGCACTGTTTAGCGCGATTGCTTTTAACTGTTCTTCAAATTGATAAGTAATCTCATAGCCAGCCTGATATGCACTCGGCATTTTATCAAACTCAGTAGTTTCCATTTGCCCTACATCAGGCTGAAGAAACACATCTTGCTCTGTAAGAGTTTGGGCTTGTTTTTGAGTACTACGACGAACGAGGTAATTAGAAAGTTGGTCTGCAGCAGATAGGAAAGTGGTGAATTCATCTTTGTAATCAGTGCTGATATCAACGGCGATAACAATATCAGCACCCATCGCACGAGCAACATCAACAGGCATATTATTAGTTACGCCACCGTCTACGAGCATTTGTCCATTTAATTCATAAGGAGGTAAAGCCCCCGGAACCGACATACTCGCCATCATAGCGTCGACAAGGAAACCTTTATCGATGACGACTTCTTCAAGCTCGATGATATCTGTTGCAACAGAACGGTAAGGCACTGCTAACTGATCAAAGGATTCAAGTTTAGATACGTTGCCCGTAGTTTCACGCAAAATGCGCAACATATTTTGACCCTGTACCACACCTTTAGGAGCTCGAATCTCTCCCCATCGTAGGCCAAGGTCGGTAGTCAGTTGGTAACGGTCTTCATACTCTTTATCTCGAACACGACGCTCGCTGCGATTCACTCGATCTCGATAGCCTTTGTTCCAGTCAATGCTATAGATAAAACTTTCAATTTCGGCAGCACTCATACCCGTCGCATACAGGCCGCCAACATAGGCTCCCATGCTGGTACCGGTAATATAATCGACGGGGATATGCATTTCTTCAAGTGCTTTTAGCACACCAATGTGCGCAGCACCTTTAGCACCACCACCAGCTAGAACCACAGCGACGGTCGGGCGAGAATCAGTATTTGAATTCGTAAAGACTTGCTCTTCCTGAGCATTGCCCTCTTGAACTTTGGCCACATTGCCCTTCTCACTATCGCTAGCAAAAACGGAGACGCTACCAATCAAGCCAAAAATACATGCATAGCGGCTAAGCCTGCGAGATACTGCCATGTAATTTAAATCCTTGTAAATTATGAGTCAGGTTGACTTTACCACTGAAAAAGCTTTTTAAGCCACTGTTTTGGTTGGCTTTGACAGCCTTGTTTTATTTCGCCATTTTCATCCCATACGGGAAGCTGCACTTTACCATCACAATCGAACTGTAATTCACCGTCAACGGTCTGGTTAAAGTTTGCAGTTGCAATGCCTGTAGGCCACGGCAATACCAAACGCTCTGGGATACGTTGCTGCAAATATTCAGCATATACTCTTAACGCACCACTAGAACCGGTTAAATGAGTCGGTTTGTTGTCATCACGACCAAGCCAAATAGTCGTCACTTCACGGCCATCAACGCCTACAAACCAGCTGTCTCGGCTATCATTACTGGTTCCGGTTTTACCAGCTAGGGCTGCCCATGAGAACTGACTTTGCAAAAATCGTCCAGTCCCCTCAGAGACCCCTTTCTTCATGGCATAAGTCGTTAACCATGCCGCCTGCTCATCGACAGACTGAGAAACTCGTGGGATTGATTGATAAATAACATCACCGTCAATATCAACGACCGAGCGTAAGGCCGACAATTGAGCCTTTTTCCCTGAATTTGTCAGTGTTTGATACATCTGAGCGACTTGGAATGGTGTCAAAGAAAACGAACCCAAAAACATTGATGGCACGGGGCGGATTTCATTCTTATCCACCCCCAATCTTTCAATAGTTTCGGAAACATTTTTAATCCCCAATTGCATGCCTAAACGAACCGTCGGAACATTGTAAGATTTCGACAATGCAACGTACAAAGGGACTTCACCCCGAAACTTCCTATCAAAGTTTCGGGGGCTCCAAACACTTCCTTTGCTGCCTTTCATGCTCAATGGAGTGTCCATCAAAGTGGTTGCAAGGTTATATTTTTTAGGCTGTTGTAAAGCGGTAAGATAAACAGCGGGCTTCACTAACGAACCAATAGGGCGACTGGCATTAAGCACACGATTAAAACCATCGTATCCCGTTCGCTTGCCACCAACCATAGCTCGTATTTCACCACTGCTRCGATCAACAGCARTCGCCGCCCCTTCTAATTGCTTACCTGCTTTTTTAGCAAACATTGGGACTTTGTTAGCGAGCGCTTTTTCCAGTTTATCTTGTGATACAGGGTCAAGTGATGTGAATACTCTCAAGCCTTTTTGAGACTGAAAACGGTCACCGACATATTGGCGCAACTCATTATTAACTTGTTGAAAGTACGCAGGTTGGCGACTAGCAATTTTCGGATTATCTTGAATATCTAAACCACGGCTGGCAGCTTCATCAAATTGCTCAGCGGTTAAGATGTCTTGCTGCATCATCAAACGTAATACAAGATCACGACGTTTTTTAGCGCGCTCAGGGTAACGAATCGGATTGTAATACGAAGGCCCCTTAACCATTCCCACCAGCAGCGCCAACTGATCAATTCTTAACTCTTGAATTGGCTGACCGAAGTAAAATCGCGAAGCAAGTCCAAAACCATGGATAGCCTGACCACCACTTTGTCCAAGATAAACTTCATTCAAATAAGCTTCTAAAATTCTATCTTTGCTGTAGCGATAGTCCAAAATGAGTGCGATATACGCCTCTCTCACTTTTCGCCATAAAGTACGCTCGCTAGACAGGAATAAATTCTTAGCTAATTGCTGAGTTAACGTACTTCCGCCCTGCACTGTTCGTCCAGCTTTCACGTTAACTACCATCGCACGAGCGATAGCCAGTGGAGATACACCATCATGCTGATAAAAGTCTCGATCCTCTGTCACGAGTAACGCATCGACGATCACTTCTGGGAACTGCTCTCGCTTTAAGAACAGGCGCTGCTCGTCAGTCGCCTTCTCAAGCATTCCGAGCATCTTAGGTTCAATTCGCAAATACCCCATATCCCCACTGCTCTCTAAGGATTGAATGCGTTGTAACTGATTATCTTTGAAATGCAGCATGATATGGCGATCAGGCTCAGGCCCGTCGACAAACTCAAATGGACGACGGATCAATTCAATTTTCGTCGAAGATGACGAATATTCACCAGGATGACGAGGCGCTCTGACCTTTCTATAATTCAGCACATCAAGTTCATTGCGAATTTGTTTAACGGTCACAGGATCACCGGGCGCAAGGTGCAAAACCCTTGCGTACACCACGGTAGGTAAATCAAATAACTGACCTTCAAAGCGTTGCTTCACTGACGTATCAAGGTAAATGCCAATAAATAGCAATATAGCTGCGACCGCCAACGCCGACTTCCAGCCAATGCTCCATAGTACTTTCAACCAATTACGTTGTGCTTTTGTTTTCGCCTTTGACTTACGAGGCGCTCTCGGTTTTCTTTTTGCCGTCGTCGATTTAGCGGCAGTCTTTTTTGCTGGCGTTTTTTTCGGTGGGGCTTTTTTGGCCGTCAACGTTTTCATCATCGGTTCAACTGTCGTTTAGTTTTAGTGGTGGCTTCATGGTTTGCAGGATCATCAGGCCAAGGGTGCTTCGGGTAACGCCCTTTCATTTCCTTTTGTACTTCTTTGTATGCCCCGCTCCAGAACCCAGCAAGATCTTGAGTAATTTGCAGCGGTCTTTGTGCTGGAGAAAGTAGCTCTAATACCACTTTCTTTCTTCCTAGAGCAATTAATGGGGAGTCTTGCTCACCAAAAACCTCTTGCAGTCGAACGGAAATCACAGGTTCAGATCGGTGTTGGTAGCGAATTGCCTTTTTTGAGCCTGTTGGCATGGTGTAGTGGGTCGGTAACCAAGTATCAATATCTTGATTTAGTGGCCACCCAAGACGCGCCAATAACGCTTGTTCAACTGAAATACTTGCTAGTCCTTTCACCGATTTTACGTTGTTCATATAAGGCGCCAACCAATCAGACAATTGGTTCACTAAGCTAGCCTCATCCATAGCTGGCCATTCTTTTTCTGGTAACCAATCAATCGCACAGCGAACTCTTTCAATTAACTTGAGAGCGCTGTCTGACCAATTTAAACAACTTAAACCTTTACGTTGCACATAACTTAGCAAAGCTTGGCTGATCAAACTTTTATCAGGTTCTGGAAGTTCTTCTCTGTGAATAACCAATTCACCTAACTGTAATCGCCTTTCTGCGACCAATCGCCCACGTTTTTCATCCCAATCGATGTAATCAGAATTAGAGAACAAATCTGGAAACTCACGACTGACCTCTTCGATATCCACGGAAGCCGCTAAAAAGATCTGACTCGATGTATTGTTCGAACGCATAAGATCAACAGCGATCAAATACTCATTATTGGCGAGCGTGTCATCGTCTCTCAACTGCGCTCCATGACCATTTGCCAGCAAGTACTTACCAGAACCGATTTGACGTGACTGCGCAATACGATCTGGAAAAGCCAAACTCAGCGCCACTGGTAAATAGCTCTCATCAACATTCCGCAATGGAACATGACAACTCAGTTTTTTGAACAACTGGTTGATTCGGCTGACCAGTATTGACTGTTTCGAATGGGAACCCTGCTTTAAGCGGTGCAATGAGTGCTGTAAATCCGTGACGTTTCTTTCTGGCTCTTCCAATAAAGCGGAAGTCACGATCGCAGCTCCCAGCAGTAAGTCATCATGGGAGCTCGCTTTTACCAGCATACTAGCAATTCGTGGATCCATTCCAAGCGTTTGGGCTTGCTTGCCTTGAGCCGTTAACTGACCACGAATGTCTAAAATTCCGAGCGTAATAAGCAATTGCTGAGCTTGCTGCATCGCAACCTTAGGAGGTAAATCGAGCCACTGAAGTTCACTCGCACAAGACGCACCCCACTGTGCTAATTCAGACGCAAGCGAAGATAAATCGGAATGTAGGATTTCAGGTTCTGGCACATACGGCTGTTGTTTCAACTGAGTTTCGCTATACAGGCGAACACATATGCCAGATTCCAAACGACCAGCACGACCCGCTCGTTGTTCAGCTGAAGATTGGGCTATTTTCACTTGTTCAAGTTTCGTAATGCCGGTCTTTAAATCAAACTTTGCCACTCGTTCAAGGCCAGAATCCACGACTAACCGAATTCCTTCGATCGTTAATGAGGTTTCTGCAATATTGGTCGCCAAAACTACTTTTCGACGCCCATTAGGAGAAGGAGATATCGCTTTTTGCTGCTGAGAAAAATTAAGTTGTCCGTAAAGCGGGCAAATATCAACATCGGCTCCAAGCCCTGATAATTGCTGTTCAACCTGTTTAATCGAAGATACACCAGGTAGAAAAGCCAACAGAGAGCCTTGCTCTGAAGCGATAAGTGACTCAAWTTGGCGAGCCATTCTACCTACGAGATAATCATTGGTAGATAAAGGTTGGTRGCGAAACTCTACAGGATATGAACGCCCTTGGGACTCAACATACAAAGCGTCAGGTAATAAAGATTGAAGCGCTTTATGGTCAAGAGTTGCCGACATCACCACTATTTTCAGGTCATCACGTAACGCTTCTTGAATCTCCAAACTGAACGCCAATGCCGTATCGGCATGGATACTACGTTCATGAAACTCATCAAAAATAATAAGATCAACACCATCCAACTCAGGGTCAGATTGAATCATACGAGTCATGATCCCTTCAGTGACGATTTCGAGTCGAGTCTTGCTGCTGACTTTCGTTTCCCCACGAACTCGATAACCTATGCTCTCACCGACCTCCTCTCCCAACTGCTGAGCCAAATAGCGGGCAATGTTACGAGCAGCCAAACGCCTAGGTTCAAGCATAATGATCTTGCCGTTAACCAAGTTGGCTTTAACAAGCTCTAATGGGAAAAACGTTGACTTACCAGCGCCGGGAGCGGCTTTAAGGATCAATTGAGAATACTGTTTAATACCTGAGAGTAATTCAGGCATCACAGCTTCAATAGGCAGTTGTGACAATGGAAAAGCCTTATGGTGTAGTATTGCTAACCATTGTACATAAAAAACTTTCCCTCTAAATAAGTAAAATGCATTTCAATCTCCCATTAGAGCCAGCGACTCTTATAAAACGCTACAAACGCTTTTTAACTGATATAGTACTAGCCGACGGTAGCACTCGCACCATTCACTGCGCTAATACGGGAGCGATGACCGGATGTGCAGAACCGGGGAATACGGTCTGGTACTCAACATCGGATAACCCTAAGCGTAAATATCCAAATAGCTGGGAACTCTCTCAAACCGCTGCTGGGCATCAAATCTGCATTAATACTGCCCGAGCCAACCAATTAGCAGTGGAAGCGATTGAAAATGGAACTATAGTTGAACTCTTAGGGTATGAAGAACTTCGTACAGAAGTGAAATATGGTAATGAGAACAGCCGCATAGATGTGCTACTAAGTGATAGCAACAAACCGAATTGCTTTATTGAAGTTAAAAGCGTCACTTTATTGGATGAAGAAGTAAACGGACAAGGATACTTTCCAGATTCAGTGACAACCCGAGGACAGAAACACCTGCGTGAACTCACAGAAATGGTTAATTCTGGAAGCAGAGCTGTACTTTTATTCACTGTTTTACATTCAGGTATTGAAAAAGTGTCCGCGGCACACCATATAGACGCCAAATATTCATTATTATTAAAACAAGCACAAGACGCTGGAGTGGAAGTACTCTGTTATAAAGCAGAGCTTAGCAATACCGAGATTACACTGACCCAAGCTGTTGAATTTATCAGTAACTAAGTAAAAGTGATGATATGTTCACATTGCCAACAAGTTTGTAATTGAGAGTTTGCCAGCACCAAGTCTTTCTGCTATAGATACCCGCCTAAAAATTAGCTGTAAAGCAGTTGACTAGGTGTTAATAGGAGATGCTGTATGCCAGAATCTAAGAAAAAAGCGCTAGGCATCCTAGCCATCGCAGGTGTTGAACCGTATCAAGAGAAGCCAGGTGAAGAGTACATGTCACCTGAGCAAACAGAACATTTTACCAAGATTTTAGAAGCTTGGCGCAACCAGCTGAGAGTTGAAGTTGACCGTACCGTGCACCACATGCAGGACGAAGCAGCCAACTTCCCAGATCCGGTTGACCGTGCTTCTCAAGAAGAAGAGTTTAGCTTAGAGCTACGTAACCGTGACCGTGAGCGTCGTTTGATCAAAAAGATTGAAAAGACGTTAGACAAAATCGAAGAAGACGATTTCGGCTTCTGTGATTCTTGTGGTATCGAGATCGGCATCCGTCGCCTTGAAGCTCGTCCGACTGCAGATCTTTGTATTGACTGTAAAACACTTGCAGAAATCAAAGAGAAACAAATGCAAGGTTAATCCTTAGTATTTGAAAAAAGGGAGCTATTGCTCCCTTTTTTATTTATATCAGTAAAAATCTGCCCCTGACAATGGGCTACCTACGCAATGATATTCATCGACAATCCTAATACAAGTTTAAGGCCCTCATCCATGAGCTACATAGGACGCTTTGCCCCTTCACCTTCTGGCCCTTTGCACTTTGGTTCTTTAATCGCAGCACTTGGTAGTTATTTCCAAGCTAAAGCGAACCATGGTCAATGGCTAGTACGTATGGAAGATCTTGATCCACCAAGAGAAATGGCAGGAGCTGCGCAACTTATTCTTGAAACCCTAGAGGCTTACCACCTTTATTGGGATGGCAGTGTTGTTTATCAAAGTCAGCGTCATCACTTGTATCAAGAACAAATTGATCGATGGCTAGCCAGTGGACAAGCGTACTATTGTCAATGCACTCGAAAACAAATCAAAGAGACAGGTGGCTTTTATCAAGGCACTTGTCGCCATAAACAAATAGAGAATGCGAACAACAGTGCTGTTCGGTTAACCATGACTCATCCTGTTGAACACTTCCAAGATATACGTCATGGCGAGATTCAGATCCCGGAAGCGTTAGCGCAGGAAGACTTCATCATAAAAAGACGCGACGGATTATTCGCATATAACCTCGCCGTCGTCATTGATGATATCGAACAAGGTGTCACTGAAGTTGTGAGAGGAGCCGATTTAGTTGAGCCAACAGGTCGACAAATCAGCCTCTATCAAATGTTAGGGCAGCCCGCTGTCAGTTACCTGCATTTGCCCTTGGCAACAGATGAGACGGGTAATAAATTATCTAAGCAAAACCATGCACCAGCGATTGATAATCAGAATCCCGTCCCCACATTACTACAGGCAATGACGTTTCTTGGGTTCCAAATACCTTCAGACATTGCTTCGTCATCAATCGACGATATCTTGCTTTGGGGATGCAAAAACTGGCACTGTTTACAGTTACCAGATGAACTGGCAGTCACTCCTATATTCTCAAACGGCTCTCGCTAGGCTATTATTAGCCGCAATTGAAAGCTGCAATACCACTTTGGACTAGAGAAAATCAGAGTTGGCGATACCAACTTTGCTATAAACTAATGAATACAAACGACAATACCCCAAGCGAACAACGTGGATTCCACGAACTAGCTCTGAATATTTACACTCGACAAGAGCACAATATTTCACGCAAGCAGATCAGTGATAATGCACTTAAGGTGCTTTACCGCCTGCACGGTGCGGGTTTTGACGCATTCTTAGTCGGTGGTGGTGTTCGCGATATTTTACTTGGCGCTCAGCCGAAAGATTTCGATATCGCAACCAACGCAACACCAGAGCAGATCAAACACCTATTTAGAAACTGTCGCCTGATTGGCCGCCGTTTCCGTCTTGCCCACATTATGTTTGGCCGAGATATTATTGAAGTTGCCACCTTCCGAGGTCACCACCAAGAACCTTCGAAGAACACATCAGCTCAATCAAAAGAAGGCATGCTATTACGCGATAATGTGTATGGCTCGGTCGATGAAGATGCTGAACGTCGTGATTTCACTATCAACGCTATGTATTACAACATTGGCGACTACAGTATTCATGACTACGCGGGTGGTGTAGAAGATTTAGAAGACCGTCTCATCCGATTGATTGGCGATCCTGAAACTCGCTACCGTGAAGATCCAGTACGTATGCTGCGCGCGATGCGTTTTGCAGCAAAATTAGATTTCGATATTGAAGAAGACACGGCAGACCCTATTGAGGAACTCGCTCATCTTCTTCGTGATATCCCAGCGGCACGCTTATTCGAAGAATCACTTAAACTGCTGCAATCAGGTCATGGTCTTGAAACCTACCACCTAATGCGCGAGTACAACCTTTTCCAACAGATGTTCCCAGCTATCGCGGAACACTTCACTGAAGACTACTCTTCAGAAACAKAAAAGATGCTCGATTTAGTTTTAGATTCTACCGATCTTCGCATTGAAGAAGGTAAACGAATCAACCCTGCATTCATGTTTGCAGCCATTCTTTGGTACCCAATGAATAAGCTGGCAGACAAGCTTGTAGCAGAGTTAGGCGTTGAACGTTACGATGCTATCATGGAAGCAAGTAACTTGATTTTAGATCAACAAGTTAAATCAATTGCTATTCCACGTCGCCACACCGCAACCATTCGTGAAATTTGGCAGCTACAATTGCGCCTACCTCGTCGCAATGGCAAACGAGCGTTCCGCTTAATGGAGCTAAATAAGTTCCGTGCTGGTTTTGATTTCTTAGAAATGCGTGCAGAAGTAGAAGAAGGCGACGTTGCTGAACTTGCTAAGTGGTGGGAAACATTCCAATCAGCAGGCCGTAATATGCGTCAAGCAATGGCTGCCGATGTAGGTGGTTCACCTAAATCAAACCGTCGCCGCAAGACTTACCGCAATAAAAAGTCGAAGCCTGCGCAATGATTACAGCGTACATAGCGGTCGGCAGCAACCTAGCCGACCCAGTGAGCCAAGCTAAGCTCGCGATTGAAACTCTAAAGAATCTGCCCAAGTCAGAGTTTATCGCGACCTCTCAGCTATACAGTAGTACCCCTATGGGTCCGCAAAATCAGCCAGATTACATCAATGCTGTAGTCGCAATAAAAACAGAATTAACGCCAATTGAACTACTCGATTGCACCCAAAAAATCGAGTTAGAGCAAGGGCGTGTCCGTAAAGATGAGCGTTGGGGTCCAAGAACCTTAGATCTCGATCTCATTTTATATGGCAATGAGGTGATCAATTCCGAGCGCTTAGTTGTTCCTCACTATGGAATGAAAGAACGTGAATTCGTTCTCTACCCGCTCGCTGAAATTACACCAAGTTTACAACTCCCTGACGGGACTGAGCTCTCTGAACTACTGAAAGTAGTAAATAGAAATGGGCTCAATGTTTGGCAACGATAGCCAAACCTAGTAAGGAAAACTAATGAAAAAAGTAACCATTAACGATCTGATCAAATGCAAACGCGAAGGTCGTAAATTCGCTACCTCGACAGCCTATGATGCAAGTTTTGCTCAGCTATTCGAAAGCCAAGAAATGCCTGTATTACTGGTTGGTGATTCTCTAGGTATGGTTTTACAGGGTCAAACTGACACTTTACCTGTAACAGTAGAAGATATTGCCTATCACACGCGCAGCGTGCGAGCTGGTAGCCCTAACTGCTTACTAATGGCTGATATGCCATTCATGAGTTATGCAACGCCTGAGCAAGCCTGTGAGAACGCAGCAACGTTAGTACGTGCTGGCGCTAACATGGTTAAGATTGAAGGTGGAAGCTGGTTAGTGGACACAGTAAAAATGCTAACAGAGCGCGCAGTACCTGTATGTGCTCACTTAGGTCTAACACCTCAATCTGTTAATATTTTTGGCGGTTACAAAGTTCAAGGTCGCGAAGAAGAGCAAGCAGATAAAATGGTTGCCGATGCACTGGCATTACAAAATGCAGGAGCACAAATCGTATTATTAGAATGTGTTCCAGCATCTCTTGCAAAAAGAATCACAGATGCCTGTGATGTGCCAGTTATTGGTATCGGCGCAGGTAGCGTGACCGATGGTCAAATTTTGGTTATGCACGACATGTTCGGTATTTCAGCTAACTACATGCCTAGGTTTTCTAAGAACTTCCTAGCTGAAACTGGTGACATGCGTAAAGCCGTAGCGAAGTACAAGGCAGATGTTGAAAATGCCATTTTCCCTGACGACGCTCATACGATAGCTTAGGAGTTAGCATGCAAAACTTTGCTGAAATAGCGGCTCTAAGAGAGCAAATCAAGCTTTATAAGCGTGATGGGCGCTCCATCGCCTTCGTTCCAACAATGGGTAACCTGCATGAAGGTCACCTAACATTGGTTCGTAAAGCGCGTGAACACGCTGACATCGTTGTGGTTAGTATTTTTGTAAACCCAATGCAGTTCGATCGTACTGACGACCTAAACAACTATCCTCGCACTTTAGAAGCTGATTTAAACAAGCTTACAGGTGAAGGCGTTGAGCTGGTTTTCACTCCGACACCTGAAGTGATGTACCCAGAAGGTTTAGATAAGCAGACATTTGTTGAAGTTCCTAGTTTATCTCATATGCTCGAAGGCGCATCTCGCCCGGGTCACTTCCGTGGTGTTGCGACTATCGTGACTAAGCTCTTCAACATTGTTCAACCTGACTTTGCATGCTTTGGCGAGAAAGATTTCCAACAATTGGCTGTCATTCGCCAAATGACGCTAGATCTTGCAATGGACATTGAAATCGTTGGTGTACCTACCGTTCGTGAGATGGATGGTTTAGCAATGAGTTCACGTAATAGTAACTTGACCATTGATGAGCGCCAACGTGCTCCAGTGCTTGCTCGTACTATGCGCTGGATTAGCAGTGCGATTCGCGGTGGGCGCAATGATTACGCCTCTGTGATTGAAGATGCTACAGACCAACTTCGTGCAGCAGACCTACAACCAGATGAGATTTTCATTTGCGATGCAAGAACGCTGCAAGCAATCACAGCAGAATCTAATCAAGCTGTCATTTTAATGTCTGCCTTCTTAGGAAAGACTCGTCTTATTGATAACCAAGTCCTAGATTTAGTTGCAGAGACAAAAGAAGAAGTGAAAGAAGAAACGGCTGAGTAGCTAGATACCGCTAATAAGAAAATAAAAGGTTGATACTAAAGTGTCAGCCTTTTTTAATATCTGAAGTTTATGTATTCACAGTCTCCTTTCTCACTCCTTTAATTTCACGAGTAGAGCCAATAAAAAAGGGTTGGTACTCATGCACCAACCCCATTCACGAACTTATATGTCTAAATCAGCCTATGAACGTAAGCCAATACCTTTAGTCACTAAATAATGTGCAACGGCATACAGCACTATTATAAACAGGCCTAGGACGCTGAAAGAAGTCACTATACCTACATCTGAAACACCTAAGAAGCCATATCTAAACGCATTCACCATATAAACAATTGGATTTAATTTAGAAACGCCCTGCCAAAATTCAGGCAATAAACTGATCGAATAAAACACACCACCAAGGTAAGTCAAAGGCGTTAGGATAAACGTAGGAATAATCGAAATATCGTCGAACGTGCGTGCAAATACCGCATTAATTAAACCACCTAGCGCAAAAACAACCGATGTCAAAAAGACAGTTGCGATGATGATTCCCCAGTGATCAACCTGCAGATCTACAAAAAACAAAGAGACAAAAGTAACAATAGTGCCGACAAGCAAACCACGCACAACACCGCCCATCACAAAACCTGCAATAATCACGTAGTTTGGTACAGGTGCAACCAATAACTCTTCAATATTCTTTTGAAATTTAGCACTAAAGAATGATGAAGCGACATTAGAGTATGAATTGGTAATGACCGACATCATGATCAAACCAGGAACAATGTATTCCATGTAACTAAAGCCATTCATTTCACCGATTCTCGAACCAATTAGGTTACCGAAAATAATGAAGTACAGCGTCATAGTAATAGCGGGTGGAACTAAAGTTTGTACCCAAATACGGGTAAATCGATTCACTTCTTTTGCTAATAAGCTACGAAAAGCAGTCCAATATAACTGATACATTTACTGACTCCCCTCACGGACGATACTGACAAACAGTTCTTCTAATCGGTTGGCCTTATTACGCATAGAGAGCACCTTAACGCCTTGTTCTGATAATTGACTGAAGATGGTGTTCAGCCCAAGATTTTTATCCAGTTCAATTTCCAAAGAGCCATTCGTCATGACTTGGCTATTCACACCAGATAGGTGTGGCTCTTGAGTTCCTTCCTCTAAATCGAGAATGAAAGTCTCTACGCTCAATTTACCAAGCAATGCCTTCATGGTCGTATTCTCAATCAGCTCACCACGATTAATGATGCCGATATTACGACACAGCATTTCCGCTTCTTCTAAGTAGTGAGTGGTAAGAATGATCGTAATACCTTGTTTAGCATTGATCTCTTGAAGGAATTCCCACATCGAACGACGCAGTTCAATATCAACACCAGCAGTCGGCTCATCGAGGATCAGCAATTGAGGTTCATGCATCAAGGCTCTAGCAATCATCAAACGGCGCTTCATACCACCAGATAAATTACGAGCACGTTCGTTGCGTTTTTCCCACAAATCGAGCTTAGATAAATACTTTTCAGCACGTTCTTTCGCTAACGCTTTAGGAACACCGTAGTAACCAGCTTGCTGAAGTACGATCTGCTCAACGGTTTCGAACGGGTTAAAGTTGAATTCCTGGGGCACTAAACCAAGGTTTTGTTTAGCCAGTTCAAGATCTTTATCTATGTCATAACCGAATATTTTTACTTTGCCGGACGTCTTATTTACTAAAGAGGAAATAACCCCGATAGTCGTCGATTTACCWGCACCGTTAGGCCCTAATAGAGCGTAAAAGTCACCCTTTTTCACCTGCAAAGTTATGCCTTTGAGAGCTTCAAAGCCACCAGCATAAGTTTTTCTTAATTGCTCAATTTCTAATGCGTACATGAGATTCGTACCATTTACCTTAAAATTAGTGAGATCATCATTTAGTTATTTTACTTAAGTATCAGATACCACGTAGAACCAGTGTGACCATTTCACCATCAAGTCTATCGTCGAATAACGATTAACACAAACGTTCATTTCCACTTATTTGGAAGTTTATATATTTATGCCTTTCAAAAAAAACGCCACTTTACTAAAAATAAAGTGGCGTCCAATGTACCTAAGTACTTATCTATACAGATTCAAACTGGTGTTCATCTCTTTCTACATACGATTTTGCGGCGTTTAAAGCCTCGTATCTAAAGCGATAAGTATTAGATTCAGGCACTAAATCTATCACATGAAACTTCTCAAGTTGCTCTCGAGTACTTTGATTCGGGCAAAGTAAATACACTTCACAATCCGCATCTAACGCATCTTTAATCGCATTCTCAAGTGCTAACCCTACGGTTACATCTATCATAGGGACATCTGTTAAATCTAAAATCATCGCTTCATAATCAGCGATACTGGAATGCTGACGGGATATCGCTTTCGATACACTGAATATCATTGGTCCTGACAGATAGAAGAACAGTACTTTCCCATTCGCACTATCAAGCAACTCTCGTTCACTTTGAGTAAGTGGTAAGTCATCTTCATCATCGGCATCACTAATAGCTTTTACTTGTCGTGCTTGCTCTCGGCTTAAACGCTCAATAATCAAGATATTAGAAATAAAGACACCCAAACCAACAGCAACAATCAAATCAACGAACACCGTCAGTAACATCACGCCATACATGACCGACATACCGGCATAACTGACCTTATGGGCGCGTTGGATAAAGCTCCAATCAAGGATGTTGAAGCCAACATAGACAGCGATACCAGCCAGCACGGCCATTGGAATAGGCTCGGTCAATCCACCTGCGACCAAAACGACTAACGCCAGGACAAGTGCACGGATAACGCCAGAAAGAGGCGAACGAGCACCCACTTGAATATTCGTTACTGTTCCCATTGTCGCACCAGCACCAGGCAGTGCGCCGAATAGGCCAGATAGCATATTCGCAATACCCTGCCCTCGTAACTCTTTATCTGAGTCATGCTCTTTACGAGTCAATGAATCACCGATAACGGCAG
The DNA here is from genome assembly GCF_050337375.1 of Vibrio makurazakiensis. NCBI lineage: Bacteria > Pseudomonadati > Pseudomonadota > Gammaproteobacteria > Vibrionales > Vibrionaceae > Vibrio > Vibrio makurazakiensis. The sequence continues at coordinate 29,631 of NZ_JAKJSW010000024.1, forward strand.
TCAACAAGGTATCAATACAGCCTAACGTACCAAGTACTAAGGCATCGATAAGCATCGTCGTGAACAGTTCAGGGCTTATGGTCGGTGCAACAAAAGATGGTAGACCCGCAGGTATTTCACCAATACGACGAATCGAATCAGTATCGAAAATAATCACAGACAATAGTGTAACAGCGACTAATGCGACCAACTGAGCAGGCACATATTTGCGATATTTGGCTGGGAATAAAAAGAGGATGCCAAGCGTTAGTAATCCAAGGAATAGCTCGCTTGCTTTCATGTTAGCCAGCGTGTCAGGCAGCGCTGACAAAGTGCCCATTACGCCACCAGTCGGCGCAGCATGCCCAAGTAATGGAGAAAGTTGGAGGATTATCAAGATAACGCCAATTCCCGACATAAAGCCGGAGATCACGCTATATGGCATCAATGTGATGTACTTTCCTAGTTTTAATGTGCCTAATAAAACCTGAAATGCACCAGCCATCATTACGACAGTAAAAGTCATCGCTATTCCCGTTTCAGGGTACTTAGCGACCATACTAGTCATAACAGCAGTCATGATAACGGTCATGGGGCCGGTTGGCTCAGAGATTAGGGTGTTTGACCCACCAAATAATGCAGCAAACAAGCCCACCATAATGGCGCCCCATAAGCCGGCTTCAGCACCTGCGCCAGAGGCCACACCAAAAGCAAGAGCTAAAGGTAAAGAGATAATGGCAGTAGTAACGCCACCAAACATATCACCCTTTAGGTTGATATCTTCAAAACGACTTCCAAACAAAACACAGCTCCCTGCTGATAGAAATTCAAAACACATCAATATGCTTAATGTTATTAAGCTATTGAATCGGATGCTACCACCGATTCGATATGGTATATAACAGAATAATGTTAATAACAGGAAGTATATGATTTTAGCGGCGAGAACACGTCAGATGAGTACTCTAACCGTCATTTTCTATAGGAAGGATTTTGTAACATTGTGTATAGTGAGCAAAGTTCTTTTTAGGGTGTAAGAGATAAGATGCCGGAAATTAAACAACTTTTTGACAAWAATTCTAAATGGTCCGAATCCATTAAATCGGAGCGACCAGAATACTTTGCSACTCTTGAAGAAGGACAAAACCCTGGCTTCCTATGGATTGGGTGCTCTGACAGCCGCGTACCAGCTGAACGCTTAACAGGTCTATATTCGGGTGAGCTTTTTGTTCACCGTAACGTCGCAAACCAAGTGATTCATACCGACTTAAACTGTTTATCAGTGGTCCAGTATGCTGTAGATGTCCTTAAAGTTAAGCATATTATTGTTTGTGGTCACTATGGTTGTGGTGGTGTGACAGCTGCGATTGAAAACCCTCAGTTGGGGCTTATTAACAACTGGCTCCTGCATATTCGCGATCTTTACCTAAAACATCGTAATTGGTTAGGTGAAATGCCAAAGGAAAAGTGGGCTGATAAACTGTGTGAAATTAATGCAGCAGAACAAGTGTACAACCTTGGCAATTCAACAGTATTACAAAATGCCTGGGAACGCGGGCAAGAGGTTGAAATTCATGGTGTGGTTTACGGTATTGGTGATGGCAAACTTCAAGATCTAGGCGTGCGTTGTTCTAGCCGAGAGTCTCTAGAAGTCAATTATCAAGCAGCTATGGCTAAGATTCTAAGCAGTGATGTTCTAAAGTAAACATCACGATACGCTGAGGTTTCACATCCAAATGAAAACGCCCGCTATTAGATAGCGGGCGTTTTTAATTCAATTCATATATCTGAGAAAGCTTATTCTTGAGGAACAACTTTACCAATATATGGAAGGTGACGATATTTTTGAGCGTAATCGATACCAACACCAACAACGAATTCATCCGGGATTTCAAAACCAATCCACTTAGTGTCTACGTGGACTTCACGACGTGAAGGTTTATCTAACAGAGTACAAATTTCAATTGATTTAGGTCCACGTAAGCTAAGGATCTCTTTCACCTTAGTTAACGTGTTACCAGTATCGATAATATCTTCAACAAGCAGTACGTCTTTACCTTGAATATCATCATCAAGATCTTTCAGAATGCGCACATCACGCGAGCTTTCCATAGCATTGCCGTAGCTTGATGCCGTCATGAAATCGACTTGGTGAGTAAGATCAATTGCACGAGCAAGATCGGCCATAAAGACGAAAGATCCACGCAATAAGCCAACTAGTACTAGATCTTCACTACCTTGGTAATGTTCCGTGATCTGCTTACCTAGTTCATTTACTCGATCTTGAACTTCTTGCTCAGAGATCATGACTTCAACTGTATGCTTCATACTGCTCTCATTTTATTTAGTGATTACGGCAAACTAGAACCCTGCCGTTCATTTCGGGCTAAGTTTAGCACTGCTCAAAAAGGCGCACCACCTTAGCCCAACATTTACTTATATATTGTGCTCGAAGTGTGCACTCTAAACTTCCGCATCTCCCACTAACAACACAGCACCCTATATAAGTCACAGAATGCGTATCACATTTGATATAACTGCCTACAAAATAGCCATAAACATTTGACCATTTGCATATGCACCATTACACTCATTGGGCTTAAATAACAAAATAATCATTAAAATAAAAACTCATTGGCAAGGAAAATAATATGGACTCAATAGCTAAGAGACCGAGAACAAGGCTTTCACCTTTGAAAAGAAAACTCCAATTAATGGAAATCGCGCTAGAAGTATTTGCTCGTCGGGGCATAGGGCGTGGTGGACATGCAGACATTGCTGAGATTGCTCAAGTTTCAGTCGCAACTGTCTTCAACTACTTTCCAACCAGAGAAGATCTCGTCGACGAAGTGCTTAACCACGTTGTACGTCAATTCTCTAACTTCCTTTCGGACAATATCGACCTAGATATTCACGCGAAAGAAAACCTAAACACAATTGCGACCGAAATGGTTACGCTCGTTGCTCATGACTGCCATTGGCTTAAAGTGTGGTTTGAGTGGAGTGCATCAACTCGCGATGAAGTATGGCCGCTGTTTGTAACAACGAATCGTACTAATCAAATGCTTGTTCAAAATATGTTTAGCAAAGCAATTGAACGTGGGGAAGTGTGTGACAATCATGACCCTAAGCATCTTGCGAACTTGTTCCACGGTATTTGCTACTCTCTATTTATTCAAGCAAACCGCGCTCAGTCGCAAGCAGAGCTCGATAAACTAACGACAAGCTACCTAGACATGCTTTGCATCTATAAATAGCTTTCGCTACGCTACATAGCTAATTAAAAGCTTGCCTCGTGCAAGCTTGTTTTATACCTACTAGAAGCGAGAGTCCACTGCTGCTCTGACGACGGGTATTATGCTTAAAGGTAGGACACCTTAGAAAAACGCTTCAGTCTTGAATTTATTACGGATATAAAAAAACCGCTGAATCATCAGCGGTTTTTAAAAACATTAGCGAGTAGCTAAAAAAGAATTACTTCTTCTTTTTTACTGCTTTTTTGTTTGGAAGGTCAGTGATTGAACCTTCAAATACTTCCGCAGCTAGACCAACAGACTCGTGTAGAGTTGGGTGAGCGTGGATAGTAAGTGCAATATCTTCTGCATCACAACCCATTTCAATTGCTAGGCCGATTTCACCAAGAAGTTCACCACCGTTAGTACCAACAATAGCACCACCGATTACGCGATGAGTATCTTTATCAAAGATCATCTTAGTTACGCCGTCTGCACAATCAGATGCGATAGCACGACCAGAAGCAGCCCAAGGGAAAGTAGCAACTTCGTAGTTGATGCCTTCAGCTTTCGCTTCTTTCTCAGTCTTACCTACCCAAGCAACTTCTGGCTCAGTGTACGCAATTGATGGAATTACTTTAGGGTCGAAGTAGTGCTTCTTACCAGAAATAACTTCAGCAGCTACGTGACCTTCATGCACACCTTTGTGAGCAAGCATTGGTTGGCCAACAACATCACCGATCGCGTGGATATGAGCAACGTTAGTACGCATTTGCTTATCAACATTGATGAAACCACGCTCATCAACTTCGATACCCGCTTTTTCAGCATCGATAAGTGCGCCGTTTGGAACACGACCGATAGCAACAAGAACAGCATCGTAGCGCTCAGCTTCAGCTGGTGCTTTTTTGCCTTCCATTGAAACGTAGATACCGTCTTCTTTCGCTTCAACCGCAGTAACTTTAGTCTCAAGCATTAGCTTGAACTTGTTTTTAATGCGCTTAGTGAAAACTTTAACGATGTCTTTATCCGCAGCTGGGATAACTTGATCGAACATCTCTACAACTTCAACTTTAGAACCTAGAGAGTGGTAAACCGTACCCATCTCAAGACCGATGATACCACCGCCCATGATAAGCAGTTTCTCAGGTACTTCTTTAAGCTCTAGTGCATCTGTAGAATCCCAAATACGTGGGTCTTCATGTGGGATGAACGGAAGTTTGATTGGGCGAGAGCCCGCAGCAATGATTGCGTTGTCGAAATTAACCGTAGTTGCTTCGCCTTCGCCTTCAACAAGAATGCTGTTAGGGCCAGTGAACTTACCGAAACCATTAACAACAGTTACGTTACGCATCTTAGCCATACCGCCAAGACCGCCAGTCAGCTGAGTAACAACTTTGTCTTTCCAGATACGGATTTTGTTGATATCCGTTTGTGGCTCGCCGAATACAACGCCGTGCTCTGCCATCGCTTTTGCTTCTTCAATTACTTTTGAAACGTGAAGAAGAGCTTTTGATGGAATACAACCAACGTTTAGACATACACCACCAAGAGTGCTGTAACGTTCAACTAGTACTGTTTCTAGACCTAAATCCGCACAACGGAATGCAGCTGAGTAACCAGCAGGACCTGAACCAAGTACAACAACTTGGGCTTTAATTTCTTTGCTCATTGTGACCTCTTGTAGTCATTATCCCTAACAGGCTGAGTAGATGTTCTTAAATTATTGGGCTTTCAAACAGCAAACATTTTACAGAGATGTTAACAGTGTGAAAGCAGCTTTAAGTTAGCCTGTGAGCTAGACAACAATTACCCATCAGTTTATGAGAGAAGATGGAAATTATTGTCTAAAAATAGTCTTTGTATAAAGAATTAAGGTGACCCGAAAGTCACCTTAATAATTACTTTCTAAAATTACAGTACTAGACGACGAATGTCAGATAGTGCGCTGTTTAGGAAAGTAATGAAACGTGCACCTTCTGCACCATCAATCACACGGTGGTCGTATGATAGAGACAGTGGAAGCTGTAGGCGTGGTTCAAATTCTTTACCATTCCATACTGGCTTCATTTCAGACTTAGATACACCTAGGATACCAACTTCTGGTGCATTTACGATTGGCGTAAATGCAGTACCGCCGATACCGCCAAGGCTAGAAATTGTGAAACAACCGCCTTGCATATCAGAAGCTGTTAGCTTACCAGCACGTGCTTTCTTAGAAATAGCCATTAGCTCTTCAGATAGCTCGTAAATGCCTTTCTTGTTCACGTCTTTGAAAACAGGAACAACTAGACCGTTTGGTGTATCAACTGCGATACCCACGTTTACGTACTTCTTAAGAATGATGCTTTCGCCATCTTCAGAAAGAGAAGAGTTAAACGCTGGGAATGCTTCTAGCGCTTTAGCAACTGCTTTCATGATGAACACAAGTGGAGTGATCTTCATGCCAGTGTCTTTCTTCGCTTCGATAGCGTTCTGTGCTTTACGGAATGCTTCTAGCTCAGTGATATCTGCATTGTCCCATTGTGTAACATGAGGGATCATTACCCAGTTACGGTGCAGGTTAGCGCCAGAAATCTTCTTAATCTTAGAAAGTTTCTTAACTTCAGTCTCACCGAACTTGCTGAAATCAACTTTTGGCCATGGTAGTAGACCAAGTGCAGAACCGTCGCCGCCTTTGCCAGATGCCGCAGCACCAGACTCTAGACGCTTAAGTGCATCTTTAACGTAAGACTGAACATCTTCTTTAAGTACGCGGCTCTTACGACCAGTACCTTTAACTTTCGCTAGGTTTACACCGAACTCACGAGCTAGACGACGAACAACTGGAGACGCGTGAGCGTATTCACCGTTCTCTTGGAAGTCATCTGTAGTTGCTGCTGGTGCAGTTGCCGCTGGAGCTGCTGCTTTTGCTGCCGGAGCCGCCGCTGGTGCAGAAGCGACAGGTGCCGCTGCTACTGGTGCTGCGCCTTCAACAACGAAAGTCATGATTGAAGAACCAGTTGACACTTTGTCACCAGCTGCAATCTTGATTTCTTTTACTGTACCTGCGAATGGTGCAGGAACTTCCATTGAAGCTTTGTCGCCTTCAACAGTAATTAGAGATTGCTCTTCTTCTACTGTATCGCCAACCGCTACCATGATTTCAGTAACTTCTACTTCGTCACCACCGATATCAGGAACGTTCACTTCTTTCTCAGCAGATGCTGCAGGAGCCGCTGCAACTGGTGCCGCCGCAGGAGCCGGAGCTGCTGCAGGTGCTGAACCAGCTACTTCGAATACCATTACTAGAGAACCAGTAGAAACTGAATCACCAGAAGCGATCTTGATTTCTTTAACGATACCAGCGAATGGTGCAGGAACTTCCATTGAAGCCTTATCGCCTTCAACAGTAAGAAGAGATTGCTCTTCTTCTACTGCATCACCGATAGCAACCATGATTTCAGTTACTTCAACTTCATCACCGCCGATATCTGGAACGTGTACTTCTTTAAGCTCAGCTGCCGCTGCAGGAGCTGCTGCAACTGGTGCCGCCGCTTCAACTGCTGGCGCAGCCGGTGCTGCTGCAGCACCTTCCGCTTCGAAGATCATAATTAAAGAACCAGTAGAAACAGAATCGCCTTCTGCTACTTTGATTTCTTTAACGATACCCGCTTGAGACGCAGGAACTTCCATTGAAGCTTTGTCGCCTTCAACAGTGATTAGTGACTGTTCTTCTTCAACCTTGTCGCCAACGTTTACAAGAATCTCAGTTACTTCAACCTCATCAGCACCGATGTCAGGTACATTAATTTCGATTGTCATTGTTTGTTTCCTTAATTAATGGAAGTCTTATGCGTATTGCGGGTTAATTTTGTCTGCGTCGATGCCGAATTTAGCAATTGCTTCTGCAACTACTGACTTCTCAACATCACCACGCTTAGCCAGTTCAGTAAGAGCAGCAACAACAACGTAGCCTGCGTTTACTTCGAAGTGGCGACGTAGGTTTTCACGGCTGTCTGAACGACCGAAACCATCAGTACCAAGTACTTTGTAAGATTCAGAAGGCATGAATGCACGTACTTGCTCAGCGTAGTTCTTCATGTAATCCGTTACTGCAATTGCAGGTTCGTTACCAAGAACAGTTGTGATGTACGGTACTTTCTCTTCTGCTTCTGGGTGAAGCATGTTGTCACGCTCTACCGCTTGGCCGTCACGAGTTAGTTCGTTGAACGATGTTACTGAGAATACGTCAGATGCTACGCCGTACTCTTCGCTCAGGATCTTAGCTGCTTTACGCGCTTCGTTCATGATAGTACCAGAGCTCATTAGTTGAACTTTAGACTTAGAACCAGCGTAAGACTCAAGCTTGTAAATACCCTTACGGATGCCTTCTTCAGCGCCTTCTGGCATTGCTGGCATTGCGTAGTTTTCGTTCATTACTGTTAGGTAGTAGTAAACGTTCTCTTGGTTCTCACCGTACATGCGACGGATACCGTCTTGCATGATTACCGCTAGCTCGTAAGCAAACGTTGGGTCGTAAGAGATACAGTTAGGTACTGTGTTCGCCATGATGTGCGAGTGACCATCTTCGTGCTGTAGACCTTCGCCGTTTAGCGTTGTACGGCCTGCAGTTGCACCAAGTAGGAAACCACGAGCTTGTTGGTCACCAGCTAGCCATGCCATGTCACCAATACGTTGGAAACCGAACATTGAGTAGTAGATGTAGAACGGGATCATTGGTAGGTCGTTGGTGCTGTATGAAGTTGCCGCTGCAACCCAAGACGCCATTGAACCTAGTTCGTTGATACCTTCTTGAAGTACTTGACCAGACGTTGCTTCTTTGTAGTAAGAAACGATGCCTTTATCTTCTGGAGTGTAGTCTTGACCGTGTGGGTTGTAGATACCAACCTGACGGAATAGACCTTCCATACCGAATGTACGTGCTTCATCACAGATGATAGGAACAATGTTCTTACCAATGTTCTTATCTTTAAGAAGGATGTTTAGCGTACGTACGTAAGCCATAGTTGTAGAGATATCACGCTTCTGCTCACCTAGTAGAGGTGCGAATGCGTCTAGCTCAGGAACTTTGAACTCTTGAGTAAACTTAGGAAGACGTGCAGGCGTGTAACCGTGTAGAGACTTACGACGAGCGTGCATGTATTCATATTCAGCAGAACCTTCTTCCAGTTTTAGGTATGGAAGTTCAGCGATTTTCTCGTCTGAAAGGATGTCTTCTAGGCCTAGGCGATCACGTAGGTGTTGAACATGAGTCATGTCCATTTTCTTAACACCGTGTGCAATGTTTTTACCTTCAGCTGCATCACCCATGCCGTAACCTTTAACAGTCTTAGCTAGGATTACAGTCGGCTTACCACCTGTTTCTTTTGCATTGTTGAATGCAGCGAACAGTTTAGAAGAGTCATGACCACCACGCTTAAGTGCGAAGATTTCGTCATCAGTCATATCTGCAACTAGTGCAGCTGTTTCTGGGTACTTACCAAAGAAGTGCTCACGTACGTATGCGCCATCTTTAGATTTGAATGTTTGGTAGTCACCATCGATAGTTTCGTTCATTAGTTGAAGAAGCTTACCAGTAGTGTCTTTAGCTAGTAGAGAATCCCAGTTGCTACCCCAGATAACTTTAACAACGTTCCAACCTGCGCCTTTGAATAGGCCTTCAAGTTCTTGGATGATGCTACCGTTACCCATTACAGGGCCGTCTAGACGCTGTAGGTTACAGTTGATTAGGAAACATAGGTTGTCTAGCTTCTCACGCGCAGCGAAAGAAATAGCACCACGTGATTCTGGCTCATCCATCTCACCGTCACCTAGGAACGCGTATACGCGTTGCGCTGAAGTTTCTTTCAGGCCACGGCCTTCAAGGTACTTAAGGAAGCGCGCTTGGTAGATAGCAGAGATAGGGCCAAGACCCATAGATACTGTAGGGAACTGCCAGAACTCAGGCATCAGTTTCGGGTGCGGGTAAGAAGGGATACCTTTACCATCAACTTCTTGACGGAAGTTATCTAGCTGTTCTTCAGTTAGACGACCTTCAACGAATGCACGAGAGTAAATACCAGGAGAAATGTGACCTTGGTAGTAAACTAGATCGCCACCGTCTGTCTCGTTTGGAGCACGGAAGAAGTGGTTGAAACATACTTCATAGAACGCTGCTGCTGACTGGTAAGAAGCCATGTGACCACCAAGGTCTAGGTCTTTCTTAGAAGCACGCAATACGATCATGATTGCGTTCCAGCGAATAATAGAACGAATACGACGCTCAAGAGTTACATCACCAGGGTAAGCTGGCTCTTGCGCTGCTGGAATTGTGTTGATGTAGTTAGTGTTGATACCTGTAGCCATATCAACGCCATCTAAACGCGCTTTATCTAGAACTTGTTCTAGTAAAAACTGTGCACGTTCTACACCTTCTTCACGTACTACTGACTCAAGAGCTTCTAACCAATCTTGAGTTTCCAGAGCATCAACGTCATGCTTCATGTCAGACATGGCGGTCTATCCTTTTTGTTAGTTGGATTCTACTAAACACGTAAAAAGCCGAAGTATTACGACTCTTTACCCTGTTGAATTCGACGAAGTGAACGTTCGCGGCGCGATGCTTCACGAGTCAAATCCAGCAATGTTTCTTCGATGTAAGCTAAATGAGAGTGTGACATTTCACGCGCCTGTTCTGGCTGGCCTGAAACAATCGCATCTACAATATTAGCTCGATGTATGCTTACTTTCTCCACAACGTCTTTACGACGATGCAACAGTTTTAAATTTTCTAAGACGTTTTGCTCAAGTAACGGAGCTAGGCTACGTACAATGTGCAATAGAACCACATTGTGTGCAGCTTCCGTCAAGGCTATAAGGAATGCCATCACCGCTGTCGATTCAGCCTCGATATCGCCTTTTTCTTGCTCACCACGAATTTTATCTTGGCATGCTTGAATACGAGCAAAGTCTTCTTCGGTACCACGTAGAGCTGCAAAATAAGCAGAAATGCCTTCCATCGCGTGTCGCGATTCCAACAAGTCTAGTTGGGTTTCGGAATGCGTAGACAACAAATTAAGCAAAGGATCTGAAAAGCTTTTCCAGATATTTTCACTAACAAACGTTCCTCCACCTTGACGGCGGGTAAGCAAGCGTTTTGCTTCTAAACGTTGTATAGCTTCACGGATTGAAGGACGAGACACATCGAACTGTTTTGCCAGCTCACGCTCTGGAGGAAGTTGTTCCCCTGGCGCTAGTGTTCCTTCCACAATCAACCTTTCAAGTTCCTGTTCAATAACATCAGAAAGCTTAGGCTGACGAATCCTTTGATAAGCCATAATTTATTGTTCTTCTTTTTTCGCAGTCAATTGGTAATACCAATTTTAATTTGGGCAGAAATTAACATAATTAAAACGCTACTGTCCAGTCGAAATTTGACCCACATCATAGAACACAGCGCGAATTAACCTAGGTTTAACATACGAAAGTTAAAACAATAACTAAATTGGTCTTACCATTTACAGCAATAATACTTTTGGGGAGTATGCGTGCTAGATAAATTGAATTTATATGGGAAAAAGTGACAAAATATGAAGCTAATAATCAGAAGAAATGTACTTTAAGTCTCATTCTTTTTGATTTAAGTACTCATAACTCATTACATTTAACATCCACTCTTCTCTACGCCATCGAAAGAACTTTCTTAGTTTTCCACTGGCACTGAATAAATACTGCAAATATAAATGCTACCTGACAGCTACAATCCAGTAACAGTCTCATTTTTCTATGTCATTATGATTTCAGCGCTGTGCGATAACGTTGCCAATCAAAGCATAGACCGGGATCGGTTTTTCGCAACGGTGCAATGTATTGGTGACCTGTAATTCTAGGTAAAGTGACTTGAGGGTAGCTTTGCATAATTTGCGCTGATATTTGAGATAGAGCACGATACTGCTCGTCGGTATAAGCAGTGTAATCGCTACCTTCTAGTTCGATGCCAATTGAGTAATCGTTACATCGTTCCCTGCCCGCAAAGCTTGATTGCCCAGCATGCCAAGCTCGGTCTAAAAAAGAAACAAACTGTACAATTTCACCATCTCGGCGAATCAAACAATGTGCCGACACTCCCATGGTATGAATCACTTTGAAAAACGGGTGCTCATCAGGATCCAGTTTTCCTGTGAAGAAGTGCTCGATATAGGGTCCACCGAACTCCCCTGGCGGAAGGCTAATATTGTGGACAACAAGAAGCGAAACACTTTCTTCTTCCGGTCGCTTATCGTAATAAGAAGAAGGAACTTTCCTCGCTGAACTACACCACCCTGAGCTATCAATTTTCATTTTATCCCTTAACTGAGTACATCTATGACTATAGATGTGAGCTATCCCAAGGCACAGTGTTGGGTCAGCTCTTTAATTTGATTTCAAGCAAGAGTATCATTCCAACCTCACTTCCTTTCAAGATTAGATTTGCGATGAAAAACACACATAACAGCCACGAACGCCTTGACTACCTAAAGCAGCAACTACCAAACGAGATCACTCGCGCGGTTGCAGAAACAATTAAAGAAGATCTTGGTGGAACGTTAGATGTGTCAGCAGATATTACTGCAAGTCTAATCCCCGCTGATGCAATGAACAAAGCGACTATTATCACCCGTGAGTACGGTGTGTTCTGCGGTCAAGCTTGGGCTGACGAAGTATTTAAGCAACTCGGTGGGGAAGTTAAGATCACCTGGCATGTTCAAGATGGTGATCGAGTGGAGCCAAACCAAACGTTATGTACACTTGAGGGACCAGCTCGCGCTCTGCTTACCGGTGAACGTAACGCAATGAACTTCATCCAGACGTTATCTGGCTGCGCAACTACAACGTCTATATACGCAGATAAAATTAAGCACACAGAATGTCGCCTACTCGATACTCGTAAAACAATCCCAGGCCTACGTAGCGCATTAAAATACGCAGTAGCATGTGGTGGGGGCTTCAATCATCGTATCGGTGTATTTGATGCATATCTAATTAAAGAAAATCACATCATCGCTTGTGGCGGTATCGAGAAAGCTATTTCAACCGCGAAAGAGCTCAACCCAGGAAAATCAGTAGAAGTTGAAACGGAAAGCCTAGAAGAGCTAGAACAAGCGATCAATGCTGGCGCAGACATCATCATGCTCGATAACTTCACGAAAGATATGATGCGTGAAGCAGTTAAAATTAATGCGGGTCGCGCAGCTCTTGAAAACTCAGGAAATATTACGCTCGATACCATCGCCGAATATGCAGAAACTGGTGTCGACTACATTTCAGTAGGTGCACTTACTAAGCACTTGAAAGCTATGGACTTATCAATGCGTTTCGTCTAATAATTAAATTAGACCGTTATCATGAAGGCTGAATCTAACTTAGATTCAGCTTTTTTATTTTCTGCTTGAAAATTAATCTAGATTTTCGCATTAACTTGATCGCATTTATTTGAGCGCTCAGTGAAAACTAAGCCGAATAAACACTAAACCACTCGCGCCATATCCTCGACTACATTTTCTTATTCATTCAGACACTTATCATTCCCACATCACAGGTTAGTGATTAATTAATCTATACGGAAATGAATATGAAAAATGTAATAAACACGAAGAAACAAAAAGGTTTCACTCTAATTGAGTTAATGATTGTTGTGGCCATAATTGGTGTTTTATCTGCTGTAGCAATTCCCGCATACAAAAACTATGTTACTAAAGGGGAACTTTCCTCAGGCCTAGCAACTATGAGAGCACTAATTACACCAGCAGAGTTAATCCACCAAGAGAAAGGTGTCATTGCACAAGCAACAAGTTTAGGTGACCTAGGAACAACAGGCGCTGCGAATACGTTAGGTGTAATTTCAATTTCCGCAGATGACACACTACTATTCACTTTTGGTGCATCAAGCTCTATCAATGCTGCAACAATAAAATTTGTGAGGGGGACTACTGGGTGGGTTTGTACCAATAGCAAACAAGCGACTATCCCTGTTGATGGCTGTGTATAGTGCTTACCAACCTCCCAACAATTCTACGTCAGGCTAGTTTACTTAGCCTGACTCAAGAACAAGCTGTAATCGCTCATATCCAAGCTTCTGGTACTTCAACACCAGAAGCTTTAGTACAATTGGGTTTAATCAGCTATAACGAATTGGCAGAGCATTTAAGTACGATATTTGGACTTTCGGTCACTGATGTATCTCACTATCAATATGAGCTGCTGTGTGAAAGCCTCGGTTTACGTGAACTCATAACCCGTTACCAAGCCCTTCCTTTGTATGAGTCGTCTTCTACTCTCACTATCGCAATAGCGGACCCAACCAATCTACAAGCTGAAGATGACTTTCGTTTTGCAACAGGTCTACAAATCGAATTAGTACTCGCTAACTTCAAGGTTCTAGAAGGTGCTATTCGTCGTCTATATGGACGGAACATTCAGAATTCAGATTCAAATATAAAAGAAATCAGCCAAGACGAACTTGCCAACCTCGTGGAAGTATCTGATGACGAAATTCAAAGTGTTGAAGACCTTAGTAAAGACGACTCACCTGTCAGCCGCTTCATCAACCAGATATTAGTTGATGCTGTACGTAAGCGATCCTCAGATATTCATTTTGAGCCTTATGAAGAGGTCTATCGAGTCAGGTTGAGGTGCGATGGTATTTTGGTAGAAACCCAACAACCCGCTAGCCATTTAAGTCGAAGGTTGTCTGCCCGTTTGAAAATACTCGCTAAACTAGATATCGCTGAGAGACGCTTACCACAAGATGGTCGAATTAAGCTCAAACTGAATGCCGAGCTTTCTATTGATATGCGAGTTTCTACCCTCCCAACTCTTTGGGGAGAGAAAATCGTTTTACGACTACTCGACAGCAGTGCTGCCAATCTTGATATCGATAAGCTTGGTTACAACGAACAGCAGAAGCAACTCTACCTTGATGCATTGAAGCGCCCACAAGGTATGATCTTAATGACAGGACCAACAGGGAGCGGCAAAACCGTTTCACTTTATACAGGTTTGAGGGTCCTCAATACTCCTGAACGTAATATTTCAACGGCAGAAGATCCCGTAGAAATCAACCTATCAGGGATCAATCAAGTCCAAGTTCAACCTAAAATAGGTTTTGGTTTTGCCGAAGCATTACGATCATTTTTACGTCAGGACCCAGATATTGTAATGGTCGGTGAAATACGTGATGTAGAAACAGCCGAGATAGCCGTCAAAGCAGCGCAAACTGGGCACCTAGTTTTATCAACTCTACATACAAATTCCGCAGCGGAGACAGTAATCCGTCTTTCTCATATGGGTATTGAAACTTTTAACCTAGCTTCTTCATTAAGTTTAATCATCGCCCAACGCCTTGCTAGAAAACTCTGTGAACACTGTAAAATTATAGATGACTCCCCTACGATAAAAGCTCAACATCAACTTGCAGAAAGTTGCCTTATCTTCAAAGCAAACTCTGCAGGGTGCAATGATTGTACTGGAGGTTATTCCGGTCGTATTGGCCTCTACGAAGTCATGAAGTTTGATAAAAACCTAGCTGAAGCCCTCATGAATAAGTGCAGCATTATAGAGATTGAAGACATCGCAAAAAAAAATGGCATGCAAACCTTGCAAGATTCTGGTTTAGAAAAGATGGCTCAAGGTCTCACTAGCCACCAAGAATTACAGCGCGTGCTTTATTTCTAATTCAGTGACTTCCTAAAATATTCAACGGACTGTTCCATGAAAAAAATGAAAACGAATCAACTAAAAAACTACCGTTGGAAAGGTATAAACAGTTCTGGAAAAAAAGTATCAGGACAGGCACTAGCTTTAACTGAAATGGAAGTGAGAGACAAACTTAAAGAACAACACATACAGATAAAGAAGATTAAAAAGGGAGGCGTATCCGCCTTAACTAGAATCACTCACCGAGTGAAAGCGAAAGATATCACAATATTAACCCGCCAGCTTGCCACAATGCTGACTACTGGTGTCCCTATCATTCAGGCCATAAAACTTGTTTCGGACAACCACAACAAAGCTGAAATGAAATCAATACTGACTCATATCAGTAAAGGAGTTGAAGCTGGAACCCCACTTTCGAAAGCTATGAGAACAGCAAGCCGTCACTTTGACGATCTCTATACTGATTTGGTCGCTACAGGTGAACAATCTGGAAACCTATCCGAAGTTTTTGAACGGCTCGCAACTTACCGTGAAAAAAGTGAACAATTGAGAGCCAAGGTGATCAAGGCTCTTATATATCCTGCAATGGTAGTTCTCGTAGCACTCGTCGTTTCATACTTAATGCTAACCGTGGTCATACCCGAATTTGAGAGTATGTTTTCAGGGTTCGGCGCAGATTTACCATGGTTTACTCAGCAAGTATTGCAACTATCTAATTGGGTGCAAAGCTACAGCATTTGGGTCGTCGCAGTTTTGTTCACTGTCATATTCATTTTTCAGTCTCTTAGGAAGCGCTCCTTTACGGTGAAGTTAACAACGAGCAAAATCGGTTTAAAGCTTCCTATTATCGGAGCTGTGATATCCAAAGCATCAATAGCTAAATTCAGTCGTACACTCGCCACCAGCTTTAGTTCTGGTATACCAATTTTATCGAGCTTACAAACAACTGCAAAAACCTCAGGTAACACTCATTACCAAACCGCAATCAATGAAGTGTATAGGGAAACCGCAGCTGGCATGCCAATGTATATCGCAATGCGGAACACCAACGCATTTCCTGAAATGGTATTACAAATGGTAATGATTGGAGAAGAATCTGGAAAACTCGATGATATGCTCAACAAAGTCGCCACTATCTATGAATTTGAAGTTGATAATACCGTCGACAATTTGGGTAAGATCCTAGAACCACTTATTATCGTTTTTTTAGGAACCGTTGTCGGTGGCTTAGTTGTTGCAATGTACTTACCAATCTTTAACTTAATGAGTGTGTTAGGGTAGTATACATACAATTATCTTATCCCTAAGCCATCGGCTTACTTACTCTTGGTAGCACCGTACTCTAATGGAAGCATTTTACTATTACCCATGGTTATTCCCCGTTCTCGCTACTCTATTCGGACTCATTGTCGGTAGCTTTCTTAATGTAGTGATCCATCGTTTACCAATAATGATGGAACGTGAATGGACTGCAGAATGTTCTGAGTGCTTCCCTGAATATAAGATCCCAGTACCAGAAGGTACTTATAATTTAAGTGTCCCTCGCTCTACGTGCCCGAAATGTAATAGCCAACTACGTATACTGGATAATATTCCAGTACTTAGCTGGCTGTTACTACGCGGTAAGTGCCACAAATGCAGCAACCCTATTAGCATTCGCTATCCAGCTGTTGAACTGCTTACTGCTATAATGTGCTTCATTGTTGCCGCCAATTTTGGTTTCAGTGCCTTTAGTATTACATTGTTGTTTTTTACTTTTACCCTCATAGCTGCAACCTTTATCGATTTAGATACCATGCTGTTACCCGACCAACTAACGTTACCTTTAGTTTGGGCTGGTATCGCTCTTTCTGTATTCGGTATTAGTCCAGTATCTTTACAAGATTCCGTGATAGGCGCTATGACCGGCTATTTGAGCCTATGGTCTGTGTATTGGGGCTTTAAGTTCCTGACTGGAAAGGATGGAATGGGATTTGGTGATTTCAAATTGCTCGCGGCCCTAGGAGCCTGGTTAGGTTGGCAACATTTACCCATTATAATCCTGCTTTCATCCCTTGTTGGTCTTGTGTTTGGTCTAATTCAGCTTAGGCTTCAAAAGAAAGGCATAGATAAAGCGTTTCCGTTTGGCCCTTACTTAGCTATTGCGGGTTGGATAAGTTTAATTTGGGGCGATCAAATTATGAATTGGTACTTTAGCTCAGTTCTAGGGATTTAATATGCCATTAATTATTGGACTAACAGGCGGTATCGCAAGTGGTAAAACAACGGTTGCGAACTTATTTAATCAGCACTTTGGAATAGAAATTGTCGACGCTGATATTGTTGCAAGAGAAGTCGTTGAAGTGGGCAGTGATGGTTTAAATGCTATTGAAAAAAAGTTTGGGAAAGAGATTCTTAATCCAGATAAAAGCCTCAACCGTCAAATGTTAAGAGAAARGATCTTTTCAGCCCCAGAAGATAAAGAGTGGCTAAACCAATTACTTCACCCGATGATCCGTGAAAGAATTAACTTAGAACTCACCAGAATTTCATCTCCCTATGGTTTATTGGTAGTACCATTGCTTATTGAAAATAATATGCAATCTATGGCCAATCGAGTTTTAGTGGTCGATGTAACAGCCGAAGAACAAATACATAGAACTGTATTACGTGATGATGTTTCTCAAGAGCAAGTAAAAGCAATCTTGTCCTCTCAAGCTTCCAGAGAGCAGCGTCTAGCTCATGCCGATGATGTGATTAAAAATAGTACAGAAAACCAAAAACTTTTGCCTCAAGTCACAGATTTACACCAAAAGTATCTGGCTATTTGTAGGGAAAATCAGCGAAAATAGCAATGAGTACAATTAAGGTTAGTTAGATGATACCGCACAAGTTTGAACATCCATTAAATGAGAAAACCCGCATCTACTTACGAGTTGAAGCGCTGTTGAGACAATTGCATCTATCATCAACCTTCTCTGATCCACAACAATACCAACTTTTTTTCCGTTCTTTGTTCGATCTCCTAGAGATCTTCGAACAAATTCAGCTAAAGAGTGAACTAGCCAAAGATATCGAAAAGCAACGTCTAGCCTATAAAAGCTGGCTAAATGTTGATGGCGTCGATCAAGAGATGCTACTGACTTTACTAAGCGACATAGATAAAGTTCACCGTGAACTAATGAAAGCAGAGCGCTTTGGTCAGTCTTTGAAAGAAGACCGATTCTTGAGTGCTATTCGTCAGCGCTTTAACTTACCTGGCGGTTCTTGTTGTTTTGATCTTCCCGCTTTGCATTATTGGCTACACCTACCTATTGATAAAAAGATACGTGATGCTAAGTCTTGGACTGACAGTCTACAGCCTCTTTTCGACTCTCTAGCGTTATGGCTGAAGCTAACTCGCGAAACAGGTCACTTTACGAGTCAAATCGCAAGGGCTGGGTTTCTTCAAAGTGAAGCTGAAGAAGCAAATATTCTACGCTTATCAATACCAATGCATTACGGTGCTTATCCGATGATCTCCGGTCATAAGAATCGATTCGCCATTAAGTTTATGAGCTTCGAAACTGGCCAAGCGTGTCCAAAAGATATCGAATTCGATTTAGCAATCTGCACCTAAGAACCTTTTGAATCGACCTCATTTAAACTCTATTTTTATTAAGCAGTAAAAGAAATCAATATGTCAAAGAAACCAACAGTCGTTAAGTGCCCTCAATGCAATACAGATGTCGAATGGAGCGAACAAAGCCCTCACCGTCCGTTTTGTAGTAAACAATGTCAGATGATCGACTTTGGTGAGTGGGCAGATGAGGAAAATAGCATCGCTGGTGCCCCAGATATGTCTGATAGTGATGGCTGGTCTGAAGATCCTCATTAATCAGAGTACTAAGTAAATGTCTATAATTTGAAGAAACCTAAGAGGTTGATGTGGAAACATCAGCCTTTTTTATATTTCAGCCTTACCTTCTTCAATAAGAAGTATCAAATTTCATCCACAAAAAAGCGGAGCCAAATGGCTCCGCTTTTATCGATAGAATGCAAAAAGAATTACTTCTTAGTAAGCTTCTCTTTAATACGAGCTGACTTACCAGAACGCTCACGTAGGTAGTACAACTTGGCACGACGTACTGCACCACGGCGTTTAACTTCGATGCTATCAACCATTGGAGAGTGAGTTTGGAACGCACGCTCTACACCTTCACCGTTCGAGATCTTACGAACTGTGAATGCAGAGTGAAGACCACGGTTACGAATAGCGATTACAACGCCTTCGAAAGCCTGTAGACGCTCACGGTCACCTTCTTTTACCTTAACCTGAACTACAACAGTGTCACCTGGTGCGAACTTAGGAAGGTCTGATTTCATTTGCTCTTGCTCAAGAGCGTTGATGATGTTGCTCATTTGTAAATTCCTAGAATAAACTGATACTAAATTTAATAGGTTACTGCTTGCTTTTCATTTCCGAGCGATGCTCTTTAATGAATTCAGCCAGTAATTGTTCCTGTTCGTCAGTCAGAGCTAGGTTTTCCAGGAGTTCTGGTCTTCTTAGCCAAGTTCGGCCCAACGATTGTTTTAACCGCCAGAGACGAATATCCTTGTGGTTACCAGACTTCAGTACGCTAGGTACATCTTTTCCGTCTAACACTTCAGGGCGCGTATAGTGAGGGCAATCTAGCAAACCATTTGCAAAAGAATCTTCTTCTGCTGACGCAAAATCTCCCAGTACACCCGGAACGAACCGAGATACTGAATCAATTAGCGTCATGGCTGGCAGTTCACCACCCGTCATCACAAAATCTCCAATTGACCRTTCTTCGTCAACTTCAGATTGAATGATACGCTCATCTACCCCTTCATAGCGTCCACAAATTAGAACAATGTTCTCGTTTGTAGCTAGCTCTTCAACACCCTGCTGGTCGAGCTTACGACCTTGAGGTGAAAGGTAGATAACTTTCGTCTTACCCGGTGCTGCTTGCTTGGCAGTTTTGATAGCATCGCGCAAAGGCTGAACCATCATTAACATGCCAGGACCACCACCGTAAGGTCTATCATCAACAGTGCGATGTTTATCATGAGTGAAATCACGAGGATTCCATGTCTCAATAGATAAAAGACCCTTTTTAACCGCTTGACCTGTTACTCCAAAATCAGTAACAGAACGGAACATTTCAGGAAAAAGGCTAATAATGCCAACCCACATGTGTTCTCTCGCTCTGTAATTTGGAGTTAGAATCCAGGATCCCAGTCAACTTCGATCCGGCGAGCTTCGCGATCAACTTTCTTGATCACTTGCTCTTCAAGGTACGGGATTAACCGTTCCTTTTGGCCAAAAGCATCTTTAAGATTTGCTTTAATAACTAGAACATCGTTTGAGCCAGTTTCTAATAGGTCAGTGACCTCACCAAGGTTATAACCTTTAGTGGTAAAAACTTGCATGCCAAACAATTCACGCCAGTAGAATTCATCTTCTGACAATTCAGGTAATGAAGCAGGGTCAATAGCAATTTCAAAGTTGGTCATCAGTTGCGCGTCTTCACGAACATCTAATCCTGCTAGTTTACATACATAACCTTGGCCATGACGTTTCCAGCTTTCAACTTTATACTCAACCCACTCGCCCTTTAGCTTTAAATACCAAGGACTGTAATCAAATATGCTTTCAGCATTGTCTGTGTAGGAGAAAACTTTAAGCCAGCCACGAATACCATAGGTAGACCCAAGTTTACCCATGACAATTCTTTCGTTTTGCTCACTCATAGTTTCTTTACCCTTCATCGACATAAGCTATTTCTCTTTAAAAAAGAATTAAGCCGCTTTTTGAGCGTCTTTAACTAGCTTAGCTACACGATCAGATAGAGATGCGCCTTGACCAACCCAGTGGTTAACACGATCTAGGTCTAGACGTAGACCTTCTTCTYGACCTTGAGCAGTAGGGTTAAAGAAACCTACTTTCTCGATGAAACGGCCAGTTGCAGCGTTACGGCTATCCGCAACTACGATTTGATAGAATGGGCGCTTCTTTGCACCGTGACGTGCCAAACGAATGGTTACCATGTCGTCCTCTTTGCTTTCTTAATAAAATAATTAACCCCAAGTATAAGTAAATAGCTTGGGGTCTCGTGCCAAATTAAAGCCCCGGAATTTTACTCTTATTCCGGTGCAATGCAAGGGCTTTAGCTATTTTTTCACCAACATAGCCACCGTACACTTTCTGTGACACGCATAACACTATGAAAAGTAACGTAGCTAAAGCTTACATTTGTAGATTATCGACCAAACGGGTTAAAACCACCACCCATTCCGCCCATACCACCGCCGCCGCCCATCATGCCTTGCATGTTGCGCATCATGCCTTTCATTCCACCTTTTTGCATTTTCTTCATCATCTTCTGCATTTGGGTGAACTGTTTAAGCATACGGTTTACGTCTTGTACCTGTGTACCAGAACCCGCAGCAATACGCTTTTTGCGAGAACCTTTAATTAGGTCAGGGCGTTGACGTTCTTTCATTGTCATAGAGTTGATGATCGCTTCCATTTGCTTGAACATCTTGTCATCAACTTTATCTTTAACGTTATCTGGTAGTTGAGACATACCTGGAAGCTTATCCATCATGCCCATCATGCCGCCCATATTTTGCATCTGACCTAGCTGTTCACGGAAGTCTTCAAGGTCAAAACCTTTCTTCTCTTTGAACTTCTTAGCCAGCTTCTCCGCTTTCTCAGTATCAACGTTTTTCTGTAGGTCTTCAATAAGAGACAGTACGTCGCCCATACCAAGGATACGAGAAGCAACACGATCTGGGTGGAACGGTTCTAGTGCGTCAGTTTTTTCGCCAACACCTAAGAACTTAATCGGTTTACCTGTAATATGACGAACAGACAGTGCAGCACCACCACGCGCATCACCGTCAACTTTCGTTAAGATAACACCAGTCAATGGTAACGTATCGCCAAAGGCTTTAGCTGTATTCGCAGCATCTTGACCTGTCATAGCATCAACTACGAACAGAGTTTCGACTGGATTTATCGCAGTATGAAGCTCTTTGATCTCGCCCATCATCTCTTCATCGATAGCTAAACGACCGGCAGTATCGACAATTAGCACGTCGTAGAATTTCTTCTTCGCGTGGTCGATTGCAGCGTTTGCAATATCAAGAGGCTTTTGATCAGCTGAAGAAGGGAAGAAATCTACACCAACGTCACTCGCTAATGTTTCAAGCTGTTTAATTGCAGCTGGACGATAAACATCGGCAGATACAACCAAAACTTTCTTCTTATCTCTTTCAGTAAGTAACTTAGACAGCTTACCTACCGATGTCGTTTTACCCGCACCTTGTAAACCAGCCATCAAAATCACTGCTGGCGGTTGTGCTGCTAAGTCAAGAGCCTCGTTAGACTCTCCCATCACAGCTTCAAGCTCAGCTTGAACTATTTTAATGAACTCTTGGCCCGGTGTTAAAGATTTAGAAACCTCAACACCTACAGCACCTTCTTTCACGCGCTTAACAAAATCGCGGACAACAGGTAGAGCTACGTCGGCTTCAAGTAGTGCCATACGCACTTCACGCAGCGTTTCTTTAATATTGTCTTCGGTCAGACGACCTTTACCGCTGATGTTCTTCAGCGTTTTGGATAGACGATCCGTTAAATTATCAAACATAGTTTTCTCTTCGCTCAAAACTGCGACTATTACTGTGAGTATACATTAGCGCGGATTAGAGTCATACCCGTTGTAATGTGTT
Source organism: Vibrio makurazakiensis (assembly GCF_050337375.1). Classification (NCBI taxonomy): domain Bacteria; kingdom Pseudomonadati; phylum Pseudomonadota; class Gammaproteobacteria; order Vibrionales; family Vibrionaceae; genus Vibrio; species Vibrio makurazakiensis. The sequence continues at coordinate 52,241 of NZ_JAKJSW010000024.1, forward strand.
AATAATTCGTCGGTGTGATGTCAGACATTATTCACTTGAAATTGTAGGAAGATCCACCATAGCCCCAAGGAGCGATGCAAGGTATAATTCGTCAATTAGTAATCATTTAAATGGATACCATGGACAGTCTTATTGCTATCGCAGCAGCCTTTCTCTATACAATGGCGATATCCACGATCATTCCAGGTCTCGTGCATCAGACCGGAATCCGTGCAAAAACGGTATTTGTCAGTGCACTGCTTGCTCTAGCATTCCATGCTTGGTTGCTTGGCGACCTGATTTTCAATGCTAGCGGCCAGAACCTTAGCATCCTAAATGTCGCTTCATTAATTAGCTTCATCATTTCGCTCGTAATGAGCGGCGCAATGCTCAAAAACCGACTTTGGTTCATTCTTCCAGTCGTTTATAGCTTTGCAGCAATCAACTTAATGGCGGCTTCTTTTCTGCCAAGCACGTTCATTAAGCACCTCGAAAACGATCCTAAATTATTAATGCATATATCTTTAGCGCTATTTTCCTACGCCACCTTAACTATTGGGGCTTTATACGCTTTACAGTTAGCATGGTTGGATCACAAGCTAAAGAAAAAGAAAGCTCTCGCGATAAATCCAAATATACCGCCTTTAATGATGGTAGAAAGACAGCTCTTTAAGATTATCCTGATTGGTAACCTGTTATTGACGGGGACTTTACTGACTGGGTTCGTATTTGTTGAAGACATGTTTGTCCAAGGAAAGGCACATAAAGCTATTCTCTCTTTCATCGCTTGGCTTATTTACACTACGCTACTTTGGGGCCATTACCAGAAAGGTTGGCGCGGTCAGAAAGTCACGTGGTTCGCAGTTGCAGGTGCCAGTTTGTTAACTCTCGCCTACTTCGGTAGTCGGTTTGTTCAAGAAATCATTCTGAGTTAATTTAACATTATAGGTAAGGCACTATGGCGCCTTGCCTTTCAAGCATACAACACGCTATATTCAATTAACTTACTGGCCTTTACTGGTCACTAAATTAATTAAGCAAACATATTAATAGGAAAGTAATAGTTTGAACGACATATCAACGGGTATCTTATTTGCGCTACTCGCGTGTCTCATTATCATCTCAGGTTATTTCTCTGGTTCTGAAACGGGCATGATGTCCCTGAACCGCTACCGTCTAAAGCACCTTGCCAACACTGGTCATAAAGGAGCAAAACGAGTTGAGAAGCTACTCAACCGCCCTGACCGACTTATTGGTCTGATCCTGATTGGCAACAACCTAGTTAACATATTGGCTTCTGCTATTGCGACAATCCTAGGTATGCGTATCTATGGAGATATTGGTGTCGCTATCGCAACAGGTGCCCTTACCCTTGTTATTCTGGTTTTTGCAGAAGTCACACCTAAAACCATCGCTTCACTATTCCCAGAGCGGGTGTCATACGCCAGTAGTATACTTCTAACGATCTTAATGAAAGTATTATCACCATTGGTTATTTTGGTGAACTTCATTACTAATGGATTCATTCGAATTCTTGGAGTAAAGGCTGATCATAACGCTACAGATCACTTAAGTTCTGAAGAGCTTCGAACTGTAGTAAATGAAGCTGGAACTCTAATACCACAACGTCACCAAGATATGTTGGTGTCTATTCTCGATCTAGAGCACGTTACTGTTAATGACATTATGGTTCCACGTAATGAGATTACGGGGATCGATATTAACGATGACTGGAAGTCAATTGTACGTCAGTTAACGCACTCTCCTCACGGACGTATTGTGTTGTATCGAGATCAAATAGATGAAGTCGTTGGTATGCTACGACTGCGTGAAGCCTATCGTTTGATGCTTGAGAAAAACGAATTTAATAAAGAAACCTTATTACGTGCCGCAGATGAAATTTACTTTATTCCAGAAGCAACACCTTTGAATGTGCAGCTACTAAAATTTCAGCGTAATAAGCAGCGTATTGGTTTGATTGTTGATGAGTACGGCGATATCAATGGTCTTGTCACTTTAGAAGATATCTTAGAAGAGATCGTTGGTGAATTTACAACGTCTATTGCACCAAGCTTATCCGAGGAGATCACTCCACAAAGCGATGGTAGCTTCCTAATTGAAGGTAGTGCCAATATTCGAGATATCAACAAAGGCTTACAGTGGACACTTCCAACAGACGGGCCGAGAACACTTAATGGTCTTATCTTAGAGCACCTAGAAGATATTCCCGAAAGTCACCTGAGTGTACAAGTTGCTAAACACCCTATGGAAATTGTTGAACTGGAAGAGAACCGCATCAAACTTGTTAAGGTTTACCCTCAAATCGCTAAATAGCAGATAAACTAGATACACTCTTCAGCCTCTAAAATTAAAAAGGCCTTGTTCAATGAACAAGGCCTTTTTTAATTGCTATTTAGTAGCTCGTTATTGATTTAATCAATCAATTTTCAGCTCTTGTAACATAGCTTCTGGTAGTGCTAGTTCATCATTTTTGTTCACTGCGATACCAGCGCCAATGATTGCTTTTGCAATTGCTTTTGCTTCATCTAATGAGTGCATTGCAGCTGTACCACATTGGTATTCATTCAATTCAGGAATCTTGTTTTGTGATTCAACTTTCAAAACATCTTCCATAGCCGCTAACCAAGAATCTGCCACTTCTTGCTCTGAAGGAGTACCAATTAAGCTCATGTAAAAACCTGTACGACAGCCCATAGGCGAAATATCGATAATTTCTACGTTGCTACCATTTAGGTGAGCGCGCATGAAACCAGCATAAAGATGCTCAAGAGTATGAATACCTTTCTCAGATAGAATATCTTTGTTAGGCGCAGTAAAACGTAAATCGAATACTGTGATCGTATCACCTTTTGGTGTCTGCATTGTTTTTGCTACACGTACCGCAGGCGCATTCATACGAGTGTGGTCTACAGTAAAACTATCTAATAAAGGCATTGCTCTTCTCCGTGAGGGTCGGCTTAAAAAAACCAACTCCGATTATTTTCCAATTCCTGCTGACATTGCTTTAACTGCCAACCATAATCTTTTGCTTGTTGCTCAACCTTTCTAGCGACCTTAAGTAAGGATGGCTTAGAGTTATAACTTTTACGTTTGTAGCCACCACGACCTTCATGGTAAGCCAAGTATTGGTTATAAGGGTCCCATTTAGAGATACCCAGTTGGCGTTGTGTCTCACTAGTATACCAGCCGATAAACATTAGTGAATCATCAAAATTCGTTCTTGACCCACCGTGGTCAGTCGCTTTTTGAAAGTCTTCCCACGCAGGGTCTTGGGCTTGCGCATACCCGTAAGCACTGCTTATGTGCCCCCAGGGTATAAAGCCAAGTAAATAATCTTTCGGTGGTCTTGCATCATGTCTAAAGCTGCTTTCTTGCTTAACAAATGCCATCGAAATATTAATTGGAGTGCCCCACTCATCTTTCATATCGAGTGCATCTTCATACCAAGAAGGATGCTCACGAAAGATGTCACAGATATTATTCTGCTGCTTGGGCGGTGCAGTTGCGCAACCCGCTAGCAGTACCACTGTACAGCTAGCTCCGAGTTGAATCGCTCTTTTGGGAATACTATTATGCATTAAGGTAAGAAAAGTAACCTTTAAGGAAGCCATCAAAGTCCTGCTCTTCAACGCTCTCAACTTCTTGTTGAGCCTTAATGGAACGTGACACTTCATTTTCCATTAACTGTGCAGAGTAAACTTTATATTGATGGTCTTTATGCTGTTGAGCGTAAGCTTTACCTAATGCACAACCCACTTTACCCAAACCACCATGTTTCTTAGTTTCAGCAAGAAGCTGACCAGAAATAGTTAATTCAGGGTTATCAATCCACTCTTCTAGCGTATCGCAAGTCTCTTGATAAGCTTTACCACCTTGCTCTGCATCCATCATTTCAGCAATCAAACGTAGATCTTTAAATACACGTTTGGCCCAATCTTGCAGAGAAAGCTTCTCACCGTCACACCCAATTTGTAGCTCTAAACCGGTTTCACGACCTTCTAAAATCACTTTATTCCAGTTATCACGCCAGCACTCAAGCTCACAGCTATCCATCTCGGCAGAGTCGGTTAACACGCTCCACGTTAGGAATAGATCTAAGAAACGAACCTGCTGTTCGTTGATACCTATAGTGCTAAATGGGTTTACATCTAAAGAACGAACTTCGATGTATTCAACGCCACCGCGAGCTAATGCTTCTGATGGTTTTTCACCACTTTTAGCCACACGCTTAGGGCGAATTGGCGCATATAATTCATTTTCGATTTGAAGAACATTAGTATTCAATTGGCGGTATTCACCGTCAACTTTTGTGCCTATCTCTCCAAACTCTTCAGAGGGAGTACGAATCGCTTGATTCAAGCCATCAAGGTACTGACCTAAGCTATTGAAGCCAATTTTCAATACGCTTTGAGCACTGTTGGTATAGCCTAAGTCACTTAAACGCAGTGCGGTCGCTTTTGGTAGGTACAGTGTCTCACCAATTTTTTCGAAAGGTAGCTTAGTCTCACGTCCTTTGATAAACGACGGACAAAGTGCAGGCGAAGCACCAAAGAAATATGGGATCAACCAACCAAAGCGGTAGTAGTTACGAATAAGACCAAAGTACGCTTCAGATTTCGATTCGCAGCGTTCTTTTTCATCTTGCTCGCCAAATAGACTGTCCCAGAAGCTTTCTGGAAAAGAGAAATTAAAATGCACACCTGAAATGATCTGCATTAAGCTGCCATAACGACGTTTAAGACCTTCTCGATAAAGAGTCTTCATTTTACCGTTGTTTGACGTGCCGTATTGAGCAAGCTGAATATCGTCTTCACTACCAACATAACAAGGCATAGATAGTGGCCACAGCTTTTCACCCTCTAACTTAGTTTGAGTAAAGTGGTGAATGTCCGAAAGCTGATTCAATAGCGTTGGAACGTCTTGTGAAACTGGCGTAATGAACTCAAGCAACGATTCCGAAAAATCTGTCGTTACCCATTCATTTGTTAACGCTGAGCCAAGCGCTTTAGGGTGAGGAGTGGAAGCCAAATGTCCTTCCTCAGTGTAACGTAACGTTTCCCTTTCAACACCACGACCAAATTGAGAAAAGGTCGATGGGTTGTTTGCAACTTGCTTAAGTCGCGCAGCAAAATCAGTCAAAATTCAGTTCACTTATCTTGTATCGTTCTGATTAGAACTATCATAAATTAGGTTGAGGGAAAAACATTCGAGCCATTTCCCCCTCTCCATTAATATGTACTCTAACGGACGATTTCAAGCTCTTCCATTGGAATATCTAACTTTTCTAGTTTAGGTGCCAACGATTTAGCGTCACCAACAACGATTATTTGATAATCAGATGGGTCAAACCATTTAGCAGCCAGTGTATTGAGCGTCTTCTTGTTTATATTTTCAACGATGTCATTTCGTTGCAGTAAGTAATCTTCATCTAGGTCGAGAGTCACAATATTGCTGAGCAAATTAGCTTTCTGAGATGGTGTTTCATATTTCAGAGCGTCCTGCTGCCCTACAGCTAAACGCATGAAGTTAATCTCATCATCCGTTAACCCTGCTTGGCTCATTTCATTCAACTCAGAGACAAACTCATTAATAGAAGGAATGGTCGCATCCGCTCGCACTTGAGCACTAAATACGATGACCCCCACTTCTCGATTACTTGCAAAATAGCCACTCGCTCCATAGGTATAACCTTTGTCTTCTCGAAGATTTTGGTTAATACGACTGTTGAAGTTACCCGCTAAATTGAAATTCGCCAATTGACTCATGAAAAGTTCACCCGTTGCGTCAAACGGTAGCCCTCGACGCACCAAACGAACAATGCTTTGCGGAGCCCCTGGCTTATCCACTAAGTATACTTTCTGCGCATTTAACGAAGTAATTCGTTCAGGTCGAACGATTGGCGCAGCATCACCTTGCCACTCTTCAAAGAATTTCAGTTGTTCTTTTACCTGTCGTTGATTGATGTCACCTACGACCACAACTTTCGCCCCTTCTGGGGTATAATTCTTCTGGTAGAACCCCTTAACATCACTCAATGACAATTCCTGCAAAGAGGCTTTCGTTCCGTCGTTAGAGCGACCAAATATGGTCTTGCCAAATATGACCTGTCTCGTAGCTTGAGACGCCATCCAGCTCGGCTGTTGATGCTGGTAAACAATGCCTTCTAGCATCTGTTTTTTTACTCTATCGAAATCTTCTTCAGCAAACTTAGGGCTAAGAAGAACCTCTTCGACAATCTCCAGAGTCTCTGCCAAGTTTTTCTCAAGCGCAGAAACAGATATTGTCGTCGTATAGCTGCCAGCACTAATACCAACCTGGCTGCCCAGTGTATCCAGTGCTGCTTGCAGTTCTTCAACGGTTCTATCTGTTGACCCCTCTTCCATCATTGCTGCTGTAAGATTCGCTAAACCTTCTTGTCCCGGCTTTACATATCTCTCACCAGCTGGCAGTTGGATCTCAAGCTGAACTGTCGGTGTTTCATTAGTCACAGTACCGATGAGCTCAGCACCATTTTGATAATGCACTCGATACAAATCAGGCATCGAAGCTTTCACCGCAGCATCAACCGGTGGCATTTGGCTACGATCAAAATCATCAATAGCTTTACGCAACACCAATTGGTCTTCGGTGACAGGTTCAAATTCAGGCAAGGTCCTAGGAGGTGTTTCAAAGTCTGCCTGTTTAACGGCTAGTTGAGACTGCCCCTTAGGAATAACGCTCAGAGTCACTTTAGGCTGATCTTTAACAAAGCGATGATAAACGGACATCACACTTTCTGGCGTCACGGAACGGATTTGGTCTAGCTGTTGTTCAATACGATTTGGCTGACCATAAAATGTTTCATTAGATGCCAGCTGCGAAACTTTTCCTTTCACACTCTGCAATGCGAATACAGCGTCAGCTTCGGCCATACCTGTTATCTGTTCTAAACGTGCAGGCTCAACTCCAGATGTTTCAAAGTCTTCCATTACTTGCATCATCTCTTGATACAATGGCTCTAGATCGCCTTTCTTACCTGAATCACCCATCGCATAGACATACATAGTACAGGCTAATTCAGCGCAATCCTGAAATGCCCCAGCACTCACGGCCTTCTGTGTTTTCACAAGGCGTTGATACAAATAACTGTTAGTGCCCGAACCAAGCACACTCGCTAACGCATTCAGCGAGGCCTGTTGCTCTTCACCACGATACGTAGTCGGCCAGCCAACTAACACCATAGGTTGGCGAATATTATCTTCAAGCGTGACATAGCGATCCGCTTCTACAACTGCTGGTTGCTTTTCAGCGCTTTCAACTTCTGGTCCTCTCGGGATAGAGCCAAAATACTTATTCACCCACTCTAACGTATCTTCAACATCTAGGTCGCCACCAATGGTTAAGACAGCATTGTTCGGACCGTACCAGCGTAGGAAGAAAGCTTTAAGATCATTAACATCAACGCGATCAAGATCTTCGACATAACCGATAGGCTGCCAAGAGTATGGGTGGCCTTCAGGGTAAAGCGCTTCACCCATTCTTTCCCACATCAAACCATAAGGACGGTTTTCATAATTCTGAGCGCGTTCATTTTTAACGGTATCACGCTGAATTTCGAACTTTTTCTGTGAAACAGCATCAAGTAGAAAGCCCATGCGATCCGACTCAAGCCAAAGCATTTTTTCTAACTGGTTAGACGGAACTGTTTCAAAATAGTTAGTACGGTCACGATTAGTCGTACCATTTAAAGTTCCACCAGCTTCAGTGATGATTTTAAAATGCTCTTGATCGCCTACATTTTCAGAGCCTTGGAACATCATATGTTCGAAGAAGTGAGCAAAGCCAGACTTACCAATTTCCTCACGGGCAGAACCTACGTGATAAGTCATATCAACGTGAACCAGTGGGTCGGAGTCGTCAGGAGAAAGGATCACCGTCAACCCATTATCTAATTGATACTTCGAATAAGGGATAACAACCTTTCCAGATACCGGCTCAACCTCTTCAATTAGAGTGACGCCTTCAGGTAATGATGAAAAGAAAGGAACAGAGACAGGTACGTTATAAGAACAGCCATATAAAGCGATAAGAGAAAACGTACCGAGTACAACCTTTTTCATAGGTTCACCTTTAAAAAAAACCAAAATAAAGTGCAGCTAACAGGCTATAACGCAGGGCTTTGCCGATAGATATCAGGATAAGACAAGGTAGGAACTTCATGCGTAACCAACCCGCAGCTAAACACAATGGGTCACCGATAACAGGTAACCAGCTAAATAATAAAGTCCAATATCCGTACTTATTAAGCCATGTAATAGCCTTATGACCATGTTTCTCGGATTGAGTTCGATTTGGTAGCCACAGACCTATCCAATAATTAGTTAAGCCACCTAAGGTATTACCAAGCGTGGCAACAAATATTACAGTAGGAACTGAGAATTGATTAAGACTTAATGTCGCTATTAAGCCAGCTTCTGAACCACCTGGAAGTAGCGTAGCACTCAGAAAGCCACTAATGAATAGCACCCATAAGGCTGAGTCAGAAAACCAATATGCAATAGTTTCAAATAAGGAGTTAAAGGTTTCTAGCACTGCATATCAAGCAAAATCTTGCCCCTTGTATGACCGGTTTCAACTTGACTGTGAGCATCTTGCACTTGCTTCATTGGGAACACTTTTTGAATTTCTGTTTTCAGAATACCGACACTCACCATATAGAGCATCGTGTCTAACTGCTGAGGTGTAGGCTCAACCAACATGCCACTGGCACTAAAGCCTAATAGCTTGGCTTTCTCACAAATAAGCTCAGCACTTAATGTGGGGATAGTGATAACTCGAGCGTTGTCGGTTAAGCACTTAAGAGCATCAAGTGCGGTGTCACCACCCACAAGGTCTATCAATACATCAACATCAGAAACACGCTCAGATGCTGGTGCAAATTTATAATTGATCGCATGAGCGCCTAAAGTTGCCATGTAATCTAGATTACTTTCGCTGCACGTTGTAAATACTTCAGCTTTTGCTGCAACAGCAATTTGTACTGCTAAATGCCCAACACCACCGGCGCCTGCAAGTATAAGTACACGTTCACCTTCTTTCACTTCAGCCTTATTAATGGCCTGTGCAGCAGTTTGACCAGCCAAGGGTAACGCGGCGGCGGCTTCGAGCATTACCGAGTCTGGCACAGCGCTTAATACTTCTTCTGGTACACAAATATATTGGCTGTACCCACCACCTTGTAACGGGAAACCAATAAAGCCTGCAACGTTATCTCCAGAAGAAAACCGCTTGCTTCCTTCACCACAAGCAACAACTTGACCTGAAATGTCGTAACCAGGAACCCAAGGCAAGTTATCTTTATTTTGCGTAGCCGCCCAACCTAGGCCAGCTCGGGTTTTAACATCAATTGGGTTTACTCCGGAAAATGCCACTTTGACAAGAACTTCGCCAGCTTGAGGTTGTGGAACCTGACTTGATTGAATGGCCAGAACACCAACATCACCGAACTCTGTAATCGCAATTTGCTTATTTTCCATTTCAATAATTCCTTCGTTGATCCAAAAAGAAAGGGATGCGAAAGCATCCCTTTGACTATAAACCATTTTGTTTGATTAAGTTAACACGTGAATCGCAAATTAACGTTCAATTTACATAGCGCGTAAACTCAACCTATACCTGCTTCATCTCAGTTTCACTTGGTATGTCCACTAACCAACTAAGGCGAGCAAAATACCTGCCGCTACCGCACTACCAAGTACGCCAGCCACGTTTGGTCCCATAGCGTGCATCAACAAGAAGTTCTGAGGGTTTGCCTCTAAACCAACTTTATTAACAACACGTGCCGCCATAGGTACAGCCGAAACACCTGCAGCACCGATAAGAGGGTTAATATCTTCCTTCGAGAAGCGATTAAGCAATTTCGCCATCAACACACCGCCCGCAGTACCAATACTAAACGCTACCGCGCCCAAACCTAAGATACCAAGAGTTTCTAAGTTTAAGAAAGTATCAGCTTGAAGCTTAGAGCCTACGCCTAGGCCAAGGAAAATGGTCACGACATTAATCAGCTCATTTTGAGCAGTTTTTGAAAGACGATCAACGACACCTGCTTCACGCATTAAGTTACCTAAACAGAACATACCCACAAGTGGTGTTGCTGAAGGTAGGAACAAGATAGTCATCAGTAGCACAGCTAGAGGGAATAGAATCTTCTCTGCTTTGCCTACGTGACGTAACTGAGCCATCTTAATTTTACGCTCTTCCGGAGTGGTTAACGCTTTCATGATTGGCGGCTGAATAATAGGTACCAAAGCCATGTAGCTGTATGCAGCTACGGCAATTGCGCCTAATAAATCAGGGGATAACTTACTCGCCAAGAAGATCGCGGTTGGGCCATCGGCACCACCAATGATCGCAATGGAAGAAGCATCGGCCATCGAGAATTCCATTCCTGGAACATAGTTCAGTAAGATCGCGCCAAATAGCGTTGCGAAGATACCAAACTGAGCCGCAGCCCCTAGCCACAATGTTTTAGGGTTCGCAATCAACGCACCGAAGTCCGTCATCGCACCAACACCCATAAAAATCAGCAGTGGGAAAATACCCGTTTCAATACCAATGTAGTAAACGTAGTACAGCAAACCACCTGGATCGGTAAATCCAGCATTTGGAATGTTTGCTAATACAGCACCAAAACCAATAGGCAGTAGAAGTAACGGTTCAAACCCTTTACGAATTGCCAAAAACAACAATAAGCAACCAACCAACATCATACAGATCTGGCCGAACTCAAAGTTTGCAATCCCTGTTTCAGACCATAAGGTCATCAATCCTTCCATGGTACTCCCTTACGCTAAGCTTAGTAGTGGAGCGCCTACAGTAACTGCATCGCCTTCTTTAACATTCAGTTCTTGAACGATACCACCACGAGCAGCTCGAACTTCCGTTTCCATCTTCATTGCTTCTAGGATAAGTAGAACGTCGCCTTCAGCAACCTCAGCACCCGCCTGAACGTTGACTTTAAAGATATTACCCGCCAATGGAGCAGGAACCGCTTCAGCGTCAGAAGCCGCTACAGGTGCAGCTTGAGCAGGTTTTGCTGATGGCGCAACAGATGTTAGTTCACCTTGTGGGCCAACCTCGACATCGTAAACTTGACCATCAACCTTCACGCTATAGCTTTCAATACCACCAGATGCTTGTACTGGAGCAGCGGCAACTGGCACAGCAGCGTCAGCCGTTGGTGCTGGTTCAAATGCTTCAGGGTTACGGCGATTTTTAAGGAACTTAAGGCCGACTTGTGGGAAGAGTGCATAAGTCAGAACATCATCAACCGTATCTTCTGCAAGAGAGATACCTTCTGATTTTGCTTTCTCTAAAAGCTCTGTTGTTAGTGTATCCATTTCAGATTTGAGTAAATCAGCAGGACGACAAGTAATAGGTTCAGCACCATCCAAAACTTTCGCTTGCAGTTCAGCATCAACCTCAGCAGGAGCTTGACCGTACTCACCTTTCAGCAGACCCGCAGTCTCTTTAGTGATGCTCTTGTAGCGTTCACCTGTTAGAACGTTAATAACCGCTTGAGTACCCACAATTTGAGAAGTTGGCGTTACCAAAGGAATGTAACCAAGCTCTTTACGTACGCGAGGGATCTCTTCTAGTACTTCGTCCATACGATCGGCAGCGCCTTGCTCTTTAAGCTGGCCTTCCATGTTAGTTAACATGCCGCCAGGAACCTGAGCAATTAAGATTCGTGAATCAACACCTTTTAACTGACCTTCCCATTTAGCGTACTTTTTACGTACTTCACGGAAGTAAGCCGCGATAGGTTCAATCTGATCAAGCTTAAGGTTGGTGTCACGTTCAGTGCCTTCCAACATCGCAACAACCGTTTCAGTTGGCGTGTGCCCGTAAGTACAACTCATAGAGGAGATTGCAGTATCGAGAATATCGATACCCGCTTCAACAGCTTTAACCGCAGTAGCCGTCGATAAGCCTGTAGTCGCATGGCTGTGCAGCGCTAGAGGTACATCACACGACGCTTTAATGCGAGTAATTAGCTCTTCAGCTTCATATGGCTTTAATAGACCAGACATATCTTTGATACAAAGCGAGTGACAACCTAGATCTTCTAGGCGTTTAGCAAGGTCGACCCAAGTATCAGAGTTGTGTACAGGGCTAGTTGTATAAGAAAGAGTACCTTGAGCGTGACCGCCAACATCAATCGTAGCTTTAACAGCTGTTTCAAAGTTACGAACATCATTCATTGCATCAAAAATGCGGAACACGTCCATACCATTACGATGTGCACGTTCAACAAACTTTTCAACTACGTCATCCGCATAGTGGCGATAACCTAAAAGGTTTTGTCCACGAAGTAGCATTTGCATTGGGGTGTTCGGCATTGCTTTTTTAAGCTCACGCAAACGCTCCCATGGGTCTTCTCCAAGAAAACGGATACACGAATCAAACGTCGCACCGCCCCAAGTTTCTAGTGACCAGTAACCGACTTTATCCAACTCTGCTGCGATAGGCAGCATATCCTCGATACGCATACGAGTAGCAAATAGTGACTGGTGTGCATCACGAAGTACCACATCTGTGATAGCTAGTGGTTTAGACATGCTCATAAACTCCTTTTAATCCTTTTAAATACTACTTAGCAGTAGACACACGGTATTGACGTACCGCGGCCGAAATTGCTGCCACAACCTGTGGACTAACAGCAGAAGGGTTTGATTGTAATTTTTTGTTTGTTTTAGGTGCTGCGATCGGCTCTGGTACTTCTTCTGGTACCAGTTTTGACATCAACCGAACGAGGTAAACTAGAATGGTTAGGAAAATAAAGACGACAGACATCCCCGTTAGCATGAGGGTTGCTGCATCTCCTAGCAGGCTTCCAATATTAATCATGTTGCTTCCTTTCTTCGTCATCCTGACATTTGTGCAGGATTTCAGCGAATAATGATCCCGACCCATGGATTATCTCGATTGGTAAAAGTTTGTCAATTTTGTTTAAGGCAGTCTTATAGATAAAGTGCATTTTAGGTTACTTTTTCGCCACCCAGATCACATAACTCCGCTAAATAAGCTTTTTACAGACATATTAACTAGTAATTATTTGGCACTTAAGGGTGAAGTAATTTGAAGGTAAGTAAATAGAAAGAAAGGTATTGAAAGGCTTTTAAAAAACAACAGTTTGCATGCAGTTACATTTAACAATTCAGCAACATAATATCTTTTAGATATAAAAAAACCTCGTCGAAACGAGGTTTTTTTATGAAAGTGGCGCGCTCTGGAGGATTCGAACCTCCGACCGCCTGGTTCGTAGCCAGGTACTCTATCCAGCTGAGCTAAGAGCGCACGGTTTTAATATCAATTTATTGTTACTAACAACAGATCAATAYAAGGATTTCAYTCTCGTAAGARAGAAGCCCATAAATAGTGGCGCGTCCTGGAGGATTCGAACCTCCGACCGCCTGGTTCGTAGCCAGGTACTCTATCCAGCTGAGCTAAGGACGCACGGTTTTAGTATCAACTCTGATAAATCAGTAAYCAATACRAGGATTTCATTCTYRTAAGAAAGAWGCCCTTAAWAGTGGCGCGCTCTGGAGGATTCGAACCTCCGACCGCCTGGTTCGTAGCCAGGTACTCTATCCAGCTGAGCTAAGAGCGCACGGTTTTAGTATCAATTTGATATTACACAATTCAATACAAGGA
>NZ_JAKJSW010000085.1:0-17509 GCF_050337375.1 Vibrio makurazakiensis
GGGAAGGAGTGACGGTTTCTGCTATGGAAAAACAGCAGGCCGGTGCGCAAACAATGTCGACGAGTAGTTTCACGGGCGGCGGTATTCCTGCATTTACCATGACTACGAACGCAGAGGGTGGAGAAGATTACTCAGTAAACCTGCAGATTCTTGCGTTGATGACGATGTTGGGGTTCTTGCCAGCTATGGTTATCCTCATGACGTCTTTCACTCGAATAGTCGTCGTGATGTCGATTCTTCGTCAGGCCATGGGTTTACAACAAACACCGTCAAACCAAGTCATCATCGGTATCGCTATATTCCTGACGTTTTTTATTATGTCACCAGTGATCGACCAAGTGAATGAGCGAGCTGTTCAGCCTTACTTAAATGAGCAAATTAGCGCAAGACAAGCGTTTGATGTCGCGCAAGAGCCAATGAAAGCGTTCATGCTCAAGCAGACTCGAATTAAAGATCTAGAAACATTTGTAGAAATATCGGGTTCAGAGGTGACGAACCCTGAAGACGTATCTATGGCTGTGTTAATCCCTGCATTTATTACTTCTGAATTAAAAACCGCGTTCCAGATAGGTTTTATGCTGTTTTTGCCATTTTTGATTATTGACCTTGTGGTTGCGTCGGTATTGATGGCAATGGGTATGATGATGCTATCGCCTATGATCGTATCACTCCCATTCAAACTTATGCTGTTTGTGCTGGTGGATGGGTGGAATTTAATCCTCTCGACACTCGCCAGTAGTTTTGCCTTGTAGCTGGAGGAATAATGAATCCAGAGATATTTGTAGAACTGTTTAGAGACGCACTATGGCTAGTGTTGATCATGGTATGTGCCATCATCATTCCAAGTTTATTGATTGGTCTTGTTGTTGCTGTATTCCAAGCCGCGACTTCGATCAATGAACAAACATTGAGTTTCTTGCCTCGTTTAATTGTTACGTTACTTGCCTTGATGATGTTTGCGCACTGGATGACTCAGATGATGATGGAGTTTTTCTTCGAGATCATCGAGCGATTACCTCAGGTTTTATACTAGCGCCTTATGGAATACCCGACGACTGTCATACTGGATTGGTTAGCTAACTATTTTTGGCCATATACGCGTATCTCTGCGATGTTAATGGTGATGACGGTAACAGGTGCTCGATTTGTTTCCCCAAGAATTCGTCTGTATTTAGGGCTGGCTATTACATTTGCAGTAATGCCTGCTATCCCAGCAGTTTCTACCGATATCGAACTCCTTTCTTTTAAAGGCTTTTTGACCGTTTTTGAGCAGATCGTCATTGGTGTCGCGATGGGGTTTGTTACTCAATTTATGATCCAAACATTTGTTATGCTTGGTCAAATCCTAGGTATGCAGTCGAGCCTTGGTTTTGCATCGATGGTTGACCCTGCCAATGGCCAGAACACGCCAGTTTTAGGCCAACTGTTTATGTTCTTAGCGACGATGTTTTTCCTATCGACGGACGGGCATTTAAAAATGTTGCAACTGGTCATATTCAGTTTTAAAACTTTGCCGATAGGGAGTGGCTCACTCACAACCGTTGATTACCGTGAGCTTGCCCTTTGGATGGGAACCATGTTTAAAGCGGCATTATCGATGTCACTATCCGGAATCATTGCTCTGCTAACCATTAACTTGTCTTTTGGTGTAATGACGCGTGCTGCGCCTCAGTTAAATATATTTTCTCTGGGTTTTGCATTTGCACTGCTTGTGGGTTTATTGCTTTGTTGGTACATACTTGGCGGCTTGTTCGCACACTATGAGCTACTCTGGTTACAAGGAGAGCAGCAAATATGTCGCTTGATCCGCTTAGATTGTTAGGAGGCTGATTTGGCAGAGTCAGACGGTCAAGAACGCACAGAAGACGCCACGCCCAAACGCTTGCAACAGGCCAAAGAAAAAGGGCAGGTTGCAAGGTCAAAAGAATTGGCGTCAGCTTCCGTACTTATTGTGGGTGCGATTGCGTTAATGTGGTTTGGCGAAGGCATGTCTAAAGCCATGTTTGAAACCATGGGGCGAATGTTCACTTTAAGCCGTGAAGAGATATTTGACACCACGCAACTCTTCGAAATTATCAGAGGGGCGCTAGCGAACCTTGCTTTCCCTTTGTTTTTGATTTTGTTAACACTTTTCGTGGCCGCTGTTATTGGGGCTGCTGGCGTTGGAGGTGTAAACTTTTCTGCGCAAGCTGCTATGCCTAAAGCTTCAAAAATGAACCCACTGAGTGGCATTAAGCGAATGTTTGGTATGCAAAGTTGGGTTGAATTGATTAAATCGATTCTTAAAGTTACTTTGGTTTCGGGCGTTGCTATTTATTTGATTCAAGCCTCACAGGCTGACTTAATGCAGTTGAGTATGGACGTCTACCCTCAGAACATTTTTCATGCGCTTGATATTCTGTTGGAATTTATCCTACTTATTAGTTGCTCATTATTGGTTGTGGTCGCCATCGATATTCCTTTTCAAATTTGGCAGCACGCTGACCAATTGAAAATGACTAAACAAGAAATTAAAGACGAATACAAAGATACGGAAGGTAAACCTGAAGTTAAAGGGCGAATTCGGATGCTGCAACGTGAAGCCGCGCAGCGTAGAATGATGGCCGATGTTCCAAAAGCAGATGTGATTGTTACCAACCCGGAGCATTTCTCGGTTGCGTTAAGATACAAACAAGACACAGATAAAGCGCCTGTGGTCGTTGCGAAAGGTGTTGACCATATGGCAATGAAAATTCGGGAAGTGGCGAGGGAGCATGATATTTATATTATTCCTGCGCCTCCATTAGCTCGAGCCTTGTATCATACCGCCGAATTAGAACAAGAAATTCCTGATGGTCTGTTTACCGCTGTGGCTCAAGTATTGGCTTACGTATTCCAACTAAAACAATATAGAAAACGTGGTGGAGAGAGGCCTAAGTTACAAGACTCTAATATGCCGATCCCACCAGACTTACGTCATTAGCGAGTAAGTCGGCATGATAGCCATAACTTCCATGACAGTAATTTGACGGAATGGTGGTATAGACATTGCTATATCACTGTTCTTCGCCAAAAATAATTTAAGAAATAGCCTTTATTTATGAAATTTTCTCTTCCGTTTGCGGATAAATTACCAAAGATCCCAGGTCGTGCAATGCCAGCCATTGGTGCGCCAGTCATGGTACTCGCAACATTGGCGATGGTGGTACTACCTATTCCGGCATTCTTGCTGGATATGTTCTTTACTTTCAATATTGCGCTCGCAATGGTCGTGTTACTCGTGACCGTGTATACACGACGCCCGCTCGATTTTGCAGCTTTCCCTACCGTGCTTCTTATTGCGACCCTATTACGTTTGGCTTTGAATGTAGCCTCAACCCGTGTGGTTTTACTCCACGGTCATGAAGGGGGAGACGCCGCAGGTAACGTGATTGAGGCCTTCGGTAATGTGGTTATCGGTGGTAACTATGCGGTTGGTTTAGTGGTGTTCTTGATTCTAATGATCATTAACTTCATGGTTGTAACTAAAGGTGCAGGGCGTATTTCAGAAGTAAGTGCGCGTTTTACACTTGATGCATTGCCAGGTAAGCAAATGGCTATTGATGCCGATTTGAATGCCGGTTTGATTGACCAAGACCAGGCGAGAACTCGACGTTTTGAAGTAACCAAAGAAGCGGACTTTTATGGTTCGATGGATGGTGCATCAAAGTTCGTAAAAGGTGATGCAATTGCAGGTATCTTGATTCTTTTCATCAACATCATTGGTGGACTGAGTATTGGTATGGTTCAGTATGACTTGAACTTTGGTACCGCAATCGAAATTTATACTCTGTTGACGATCGGTGATGGCCTCGTTGCACAAATCCCTTCGTTATTACTATCAATTGGCGCTGCCATGATGGTTACGCGACAGAATACAGATGAAGATATGGGGCAGCAGCTTAGATTCCAGCTGTTCGATAACCCTAAAGCTTTGATGATCACTGCGAGTATTTTGGGGATCATGGGTATTGTACCGGGAATGCCACACTTCTCATTCTTGTCGCTTGCACTGATTGCTGGTGGTGCCGCTTACTACCTTGATAAAAAGCAGAAAGATGCAGCGAAAGAGCCTAGCCTTCCAGCAACTCAAGAGCAAGCTGGTGAAGCCACTTCGCAAAAAGAGTTATCATGGGATGATGTTCAACCTGTTGATATTATTGGCTTAGAAGTTGGTTATCGTTTGATCCCGCTAGTCGATAGAGATCAAGGTGGCGAATTGCTTGAACGTGTTAAGGGTGTGCGTAAAAAGCTTTCTCAAGACTTTGGTTTTCTGATTCCGGCTGTTCACATTAGGGATAACCTTGAGCTTACCCCAAATAGTTACCGAATTACCTTAATGGGTGTTGCTGTTGGTGAAGCGGAAATCCGCCCAGACCAAGAGTTAGCGATTAACCCTGGTCAGGTTTATGGAATGATAGAAGGTGAGCCAACAATAGATCCTGCCTTTGGACTGGAAGCTGTATGGATCAGAGAAGAGCAACGAGAGCATGCGCAAGCTCTAGGCTATACTGTAGTAGACTCTTCTACTGTACTTGCTACTCACTTGAGTCAATTATTAACGAATAATGCATCGCAGCTAATAGGTCATGAAGAAGTTCAGAACCTATTAGAAATGTTAAGCCGTACAACACCTAAACTGGTAGAAGGCTTTGTTCCTGAGCAACTGTCACTGGGTGTTGTGGTGAAAGTGCTACAAAACTTGTTGAATGAAGCGATACCAATAAGAGATATTCGAACGATTGTTCAAACCTTGTCCGAGTATTCGAGCAAGAGTCAAGAACCTGACATATTGACTGCAGCTGTACGTATATCTTTGAAACGATTAATTGTTCAGGAAATCAATGGTATAGAACCTGAGTTACCTGTGATAACCTTGATTCCTGAGCTGGAACAAATCTTGCATCAGACCATGCAAGCGTCTGGCGGAGAATCTGCTGGTATAGAGCCTGGTTTAGCCGAAAGATTACAAACGTCCTTGAGTCAGGCAACTCAAGAACAAGAACTAAAAGGCGAGCCTGCAGTTCTGCTTACTTCTGGTGTTCTTCGCTCTACTTTAGCGAAGTTCGTTAAGAATACGATACCTAGTTTAAGGGTACTGTCTTATCAAGAAATACCAGATGAGAAACAAATTCGAATAGTGCAAGCTGTTGGTAATTAGATCCCCTAGAAAATACGGATTATTGAATTGAAAATTAAACGATTTTTTGCCAAGGACATGAGAACGGCTCTGCTTCAAGTTAAAGAAGAACTTGGGTCGGAAGCAGTCATTATGTCTAACAAGAAAGTCGCTGGTGGGGTTGAAATCGTAGCGGCTATTGATGGTGAAGGAGCAACGTCGTCACCTCGAGCTGCAAATAGACAAGAGCCAGCGCCAAGCCAGTATACTCAGATGGCTGCACCGTCCAGTGCAGCTCGACGCCAGTTAGACGAAGACAGAGTGAGCCTGCAAGCAAGTTCAGACACTGGTCGTTCAATGACAAAACGTTTTGCAAACATGCTGAAGCAATACAGTAATGGAGCAGAACCTGATTCTAATCATAAAGCTGAAAATGAAGATTCATTGTCAGCGCTGTTGAATCGTCAGACTAAAGGCTCTCCTCGTCAACGCAGTGATGACTCTCGCCAACAACCAGCACAATCCGGCTTAGCTAAATTGATCGCTGAAGATCGCAGGGTTGAACGTCCGGCGCCAAGGCTTGACCCAACTCGTTATGATCGTAACCGAGACTCTGGTCAACAAAGCCAATCAGATACCGAAATGGAGACGATGCGCGAAGAGATGACCTCTATTCGTCGTCTACTTGAACATCAAGTTTCTGGATTAATGTGGCAGGAAGTTGAGCGAAGAGAACCGCTCAGAGCTATGCTCATTAAAAGATTAGAACGTATGGGTGTATCTCAAGAGCTAGCAGACCAAATGGCTTGCTATATCCCAGAAGATACAAAACCTGCACGAGCATGGAAGGCATTACTCGCTTTAGTTGCCGATCAAATAACAGTGACTAAGCAAGATATTTTAAAACGCGGTGGTATCGTCGCATTACTTGGGCCTACCGGCGTTGGTAAAACGACAACCGTTGCTAAATTAGCGGCAAGAGCTGCGATGGAATATGGTTCTGATAACGTTGCGTTAGTTACGACTGATACATACCGAATCGGTGCACATGAGCAACTTTCCATTTATGGAAGAATTATGGGATGTCCCGTAAGAGTTGCTAAAGATTCCAGTGAGTTAGCCGATGTAATATATCAGCTACGAAATCGTCGCCTAATTTTGGTTGATACTGCGGGGATGGGACAGCGTGATGTTCGTCTATCAGAGCAATTAGACACTTTAATGCAAGAAAGTGGCTCAGTAATCCATAGCTACTTAGTTTTACCAGCGACAGCTCAACGAAAAGTGCTACAAGAAACAATAGAACACTTTAGACGCATCCCGCTTTCAGGGTGCATCATGACGAAGCTCGATGAATCTTTGAGTTTAGGTGAGTTCATCAGTGTAGTAATTCAAAACGCGTTGCCAGTTGCTTATATAGCAAATGGGCAGCGAGTCCCTGAAGATATTGTAATAGCGCAGCCAAAGTACATGATTGCTAAGGCTAACGAATTGCTAGAAAAGTCGACAGAGAATGAACCTCATTACTGGAATAGCGATTCCGAAGGACTCTAGGCGGCGATAAATATGACTGAAAATATGATACATGATCAAGCTAGCGGCCTTCGTCGCTTAACAAAGCCTTCACTGACAAAAGTAATCGCGGTTACTGGTGGTAAAGGTGGAGTCGGAAAATCAAATGTAACGCTTGGCCTAGCGATATGCATGGCGCGTCAAGGCAAAAAAGTGATGGTGCTTGATGCTGACTTAGGTTTAGCAAATGTTGATGTAATGCTGGGTATTCGTTCTAAGAAAAACTTAGGGCACGTATTAGCCGGTGAGTGTGAGTTAAAAGATGCGATTGTTGAAGGGCCACATGGTATTAGAATTATACCGGCAACTTCAGGCACGCAAAGCATGACAGAGTTATCTCATGCGCAGCATATTGGTTTAATTCGTGCTTTTGGTTCGTTAGAAGATGAAATGGACATCTTGCTAATCGATACGGCAGCTGGTATATCTGATATGGTCGTCAGTTTTTCAAGAGCTGCGCAGGATGTTGTTGTCGTTGTTTGTGATGAACCAACATCGATCACTGATGCATATGCCTTGATAAAGCTATTGARCCGAGAGCACCAGGTACAACGCTTCAAAGTTGTTGCAAATATGGTCAGAAGCTATCGAGAAGGCCGAGAATTATTTGCAAAGTTGACCTTGGTCACAGAGCGCTTCTTGAATGTGAGCCTTGAACTCGTAGCATGTATCCCTTTAGATGATAAAGTTCGTCAGGCAGTTAAAAAACAAAAGATCGTGGTGGATGCATTTCCACGCTCCCCAGCGGCATTAGCAATTGGTTCGTTGGCGAATAAAGCGTTAACTTGGCCTATTCCTAAAACGCCAAGTGGACACTTAGAGTTTTTTGTTGAAAGACTCCTTAACCGAAGTGAATTCTTAGAGGAACCGTTTGGTGAATAAAGCGCTTACTTATGACCAACATGCCAATCTCAATAGCCAGCAGGCTTTTTTTGAGAAGTATTCTGTGCTGGTTAAACGTATCGCTCATCATTTATTGGGGCGATTACCGCCTAACGTATTAGTTGATGACCTAATTCAAGCCGGAATGATCGGCTTGATTGAAGCGCAACAGAATTACGATGGTTCAAAAGGCGCAAGTTTTGAAACTTACGCAGGAATACGGATCCGTGGTGCAATGTTGGATGACATTCGCCGTGGTGACTGGGTACCGAGATCTGTACATAAAAATAATCGCGAGATAAGCAGCGCGATCTCGGAACTTGAAGGTTTGTTAAATCGAGATCCTAGCGATCTTGAAGTCGCAAAACATATGGGGTTGTCGATTGAACAATACCATAGAGCGTTAACAGACATTAATTGCTCAAGGCTAGTTGGAATAGAAGACTTGGGAGTTTCCGATGATGCTATYTCACCTACTGAAGGTTCAAAAGATAACGCCCCTTTTCAAGGTGTTGCGGACGAATCTTTTCGCCAAGCCCTGATCGATTCAATTAAACAACTTCCAGAGCGTGAAGGCTTAGTTCTTTCGCTCTACTATGATGAAGAATTAAACTTAAAGGAGATTGGAGAAGTATTAGGTGTCAGCGAATCTCGTGTCAGCCAAATATTGAGCCAATCTATGCAGCGTCTACGTACTAAGCTTAGTGCATGGACACAGAACGACTAATAACACTGATTTTTAACTCAGTGGAGGCAATTTTGAACAAAAACATGAAAATTCTCATTGTTGATGACTTTTCAACGATGCGCCGTATTGTAAAAAACTTATTACGCGACTTGGGCTTTAACAATACTCAAGAAGCTGATGACGGATTGACTGCATTACCAATGCTTAAAAAGGGCGAATTTGATTTTGTCGTAACCGATTGGAACATGCCTGGAATGCAAGGTATCGACCTACTGAAAAACATTCGTGCAGATGCAGAGCTTAAGCACCTTCCAGTGCTAATGATCACTGCTGAAGCGAAGCGTGAGCAGATTATCGAAGCTGCACAAGCTGGCGTAAATGGTTACATTGTTAAGCCGTTTACTGCTGCGACATTGAAAGAAAAATTAGATAAGATTTTTGAGCGTTTATAAGCGAAAAATTCTTTGTCTTCCAGACGCTGCCTGAATAAATGTATCTAAGATACATTGAAGTAATGGCTAGTATTAATTAGCCATTACGTTTTGAAAGGAACGTCGAATATATGCGGAGAAAGGCTTAATCAGGATGATTTCATTAGAACAAGCGAAAGAATTGGTCCAACTGCTCGAAGCGGAAAACCAGCAAGAAGCAGATACTCTAGTTCGTAGCATATACGAGGGTCAAACCAACCCTATGTTACAAGAGATTGGAACATTGACTCGTGACCTTCATAACTCTCTGACTCATTTTAATTTAGATGAGAGAATGAGCGTTATTGCCAATGACGAAATCCCAGACGCTAGGGATCGCCTTCAATACGTCATCGACAAAACTGAGGTTGCAGCTAATAAAACAATGGATGCAGTCGATCGTTGCTTGCCAATTGCGGATAATTTACACGAATGTCTGATGCAAGTTAGACCTCAATGGAATGAACTGATGCACGGCCGAATTGAATTAACTCAATTCAAAGCTCTATGTCACCGCATCGATGAGTTACTTGTTCAAGTAGAAGGGGATAGTACCGAACTACGTGGACAGTTAACTGAAATTTTAATGGCACAAGACTTCCAAGACCTTACCGGTCAAATTATCAGTAAAGTCATCACCTTAGTTAATGAGGTGGAAGGGCGACTGGTAGAAATATTGACAGTATTTAGCGCAAACCAAGCTGAACAAACCGTCGAACCAGAAAAGAAATCTTCAATTGCTGCTGAGGGACCGATTTTAAACCCTCACGAAAGAGAGGATGCCGTGGCGTCGCAAGACGAAGTGGATGACTTATTGTCGAGTCTCGGATTTTAAAGGTAACGTATGAGCTACGAATTAGACGAAGATATTCTTCAGGACTTTTTAGTTGAAGCCGGAGAGATATTAGAACTTCTATCTGAGCAATTGGTAGAACTGGAAAACAACCCTGACGATAAAGATTTGCTGAATGCAATCTTCCGAGGCTTTCATACCGTAAAAGGTGGTGCAGGATTTTTAGCGCTCACTGAATTGGTAGATACTTGTCACGGTGCTGAGAATGTCTTTGATATTCTCAGAAATGGTCAGCGAAGTGTTTCTGCTAGCTTAATGGATACCATGCTTCAAGCATTGGATACCGTTAACCATCAATTTAAAGCAGTACAAGATCATGAACCTTTAGTCCCAGCAGACCAAGCCCTGCTTGACGAGCTTCACCGTCTTTGCCGCCCTGAGTCTCAAGATGAAGTGACACCAGCTGCTCCTGTCGTTGAAGAACCTGTTGTTGAAGCTCCTGTTGTAGAAGCTGCGGCTCCTGCTGCTGTGAGTGCATCTTCAGTCGACGAAATCTCACAAGACGAATTTGAAAAATTACTGGATGAACTTCATGGTAAGRGGACTGCGCCAAATGCTGCCTCTACTCCTGCTCCAGTAACACCTGCGCCAGCGGCTTCCCCTTCAGCAGGTGGTGATATCACCGATGATGAATTTGAAAAACTTTTAGATGAACTCCACGGTTCTGGTAACAGCCCTACATCTGAAGGTGCTGCAGCTCCGACACCGCCGCCAGTTTCTCCTCCACCAGCAGCTATGCCTAGCGGTGGTGATGACTTAATGAGCGACGAAGAATTTGAAAAGTTACTTGATCAGCTACACGGCTCAGGTAACGGACCGTCTCCAGAAGAACTTGAAGCTGCCACTAAGCCTGCTGATGTTATTGCTCCTGAACCTGCTCCAGCTAAGGCTCCAGAGCCTGCTCCTGCACCGGTAGCTCCGAAGCCAGTAGCTAAAGCTGCGCCGGCCCCAGCTCCAAAAACGGAAGTTAAAGCACCTGCGGCGAAGAAGCAACAAGCTGAAGCAACGGTACGTGTAGATACATCAACACTCGATACCATTATGAACATGGTCGGTGAGCTAGTTCTTGTAAGAAACCGTTTGGTAAGTCTTGGCTTAAACAGCAACGACGAAGAAATGGCAAAAGCAGTTTCAAACCTTGATGTCGTCACTGCTGATTTACAAGGCGCGGTAATGAAAACGCGCATGCAGCCAATTAAGAAAGTATTTGGTCGTTTCCCTCGCGTTGTCCGTGATTTGGCGCGTAGCCTGAAAAAAGACAYTGTGCTTGAAATGCGTGGTGAAGAGACTGACCTAGATAAGAATTTAGTAGAAGCTCTTGCGGATCCGCTAATTCACTTGGTTCGTAACTCAGTGGATCACGGTATTGAAATGCCAGATGATCGTGCGAAAGCGGGTAAATCTCGCACAGGTAAAGTAATTCTTTCTGCTTCTCAGGAAGGTGACCATATTGAACTTGCTATCGTTGATGATGGCGGTGGTATGGACCCTGATATCCTTCGTGGTATCGCTGTTAAGCGTGGAATCATGGATGAAGATGCAGCATCTCGTCTAACAGACAAAGAGTGTTTCAACCTTATCTTTGCGCCTGGCTTCTCTAGTAAAGAACAGATTTCAGATATATCAGGCCGTGGTGTAGGTATGGATGTTGTGAAAACAGCAATCAACACTCTAAATGGTTCGATTGATATCGATTCAGAAATGAATAAAGGTACTAAGATCACGATCAAAGTACCACTGACTCTAGCTATCCTACCAACGTTAATGGTTGGTGTTGCAGGTCATCCTTTTGCGTTGCCACTTGCGTCAGTTAATGAAATATTCCACTTAGATTTAAGTCGCACTAACGTTGTCGATGGTCAATTAACGATAATCGTACGTGAAAAATCAATTCCATTATTCTACCTACAAAACTGGTTAGCGCCTCAAGCCGGGCTTGTTGAACTTCGTAAAGGCCACGGTCACGTTGTTATTGTACAGCTTGGTAGTCAGCGAGTTGGTTTCGTAGTAGATGCATTGATTGGTCAAGAAGAAGTGGTCATTAAGCCGCTGGATAACTTGTTACAAGGAACACCAGGTATGGCTGGTGCTACCATTACAAGTGATGGCCATATCGCTTTGATATTGGATGTTCCTGATTTGCTAAAGCAGTA
Source organism: Vibrio makurazakiensis (assembly GCF_050337375.1). Taxonomy (NCBI): domain Bacteria; kingdom Pseudomonadati; phylum Pseudomonadota; class Gammaproteobacteria; order Vibrionales; family Vibrionaceae; genus Vibrio; species Vibrio makurazakiensis. The sequence goes on from NZ_JAKJSW010000085.1 coordinate 11,756, forward strand.
TGCAGCTGCTTCAAGAATTTAATTAAGGATAAATATGGCGATTAAAGTATTAGTCGTTGATGATTCGAGCTTTTTCCGCCGTCGCGTGAGTGAGATCATCAATTCAGAAGCTCGTTTAGAGGTGATGGATGTTGCTGTAAACGGTAAGGAAGCTGTAGAAAAAGCAAAACAGTTAAAGCCTGACGTCATTACGATGGATATCGAGATGCCAGTCATGGACGGTATTACTGCTGTTCGTGAGATCATGGCTGCATGCCCAACACCAATCTTGATGTTCTCTTCATTGACTCATGATGGTGCTAAAGCAACACTTGATGCTCTAGATGCTGGCGCACTCGATTTCTTGCCGAAGAAGTTTGAAGATATAGCACGTAACCGTGATGACGCCGTTGTGTTGTTACAACAACGTGTTATTCAAATTGCGTCGAAGCGTGGCATGATGAGAAGAGCACCTGTTGCTCGAACAGCACCAGCTCCTGCAGCAACGACACCACGTAGTACAGCTCCTGTCACTCGTAGCGCGCCATCTGCGCCTTCAGTAGCAGCTCGCTTTAAAGCTTCTGGTAAAAAATACCAGCTGACAGCAATCGGTACATCTACTGGTGGTCCGGTTGCGCTACAAAAAATTCTCACTCGTTTACCTGCTAACTACCCGCATCCTATTGTGTTGATACAGCATATGCCAGCAACCTTTACAGCTGCATTCGCAAGCCGCTTGAATACTTTGTGTAAGATTCAAGTTAAGGAAGCGGAAGATGGTGATGTTCTGAAACCGGGTGTTGCGTATTTAGCCCCAGGCGGTAAGCAAATGATGATTGATGGACGCCCTGGTTCAGCGCGTTTACGTATTATCGATGGCGGTGAGCGTATGAATTACAAACCTTGTGTTGATGTGACATTCGGTTCGGCGGCTAAGGTCTACAACGATAAAGTACTTTCAATGGTGCTCACTGGTATGGGAGCAGACGGTCGTGAAGGCGCACGTATGCTTAAATCTTCTGGTGCGACTATATGGGCTCAAGATGAAGATAGCTGTGTGGTATATGGCATGCCTCAAGCTGTCGCTAAAGCAGGGATCTCAACAGAAGATCTCCCTCTTGAACGAATCGCGGAGCGAATGCTTGTCGAAGTTGGACTTGCGTAGGAACTGGTCATGATTGTTTGGAGTGTTGCAAATCAGAAAGGCGGTGTTGGCAAAACAACAACAACGGTAACTCTGGCTGGCTTATTGAGCCAGAAAGGGCATCGAGTGTTGTTAGTTGATACTGACCCTCATGCATCTCTAACGACTTATTTAGGCTTTGATTCTGACTCCGTCGAATCAAGTCTATTTGATCTGTTTCAGTTGAAAGAGTTTACGCCTCAGAGTGTAAAGCCGCTCTTACTGAAGTCAGGCGTTGAAGGTATAGATATCATTCCTGCACACATGTCATTAGCGACATTAGACCGTGTCATGGGAAATCGAAGCGGAATGGGGCTTATTTTGAAACGAGCTCTACTTGCGCTTCAAAATGACTACGATTATGTGTTAATTGACTGCCCACCAATTCTTGGTGTGATGATGGTTAATGCTTTGGCGGCAAGTGATCGCATTCTTATTCCTGTTCAAACGGAGTTCTTAGCCATGAAAGGCTTAGAGCGTATGGTGAGAACGCTGACAATTATGCAAAAATCACGACAAGACCCGTTTAAAGTAACAATCGTGCCAACAATGTATGACAAGAGAACAAGAGCATCTCTGCAAACATTGACGCAATTGAAACAAGACTATCCGGATCAGGTTTGGTCATCAGCTGTTCCAATTGATACTAAGTTTCGTGATGCTAGTTTGAAGCGTCTACCTGCGTCTCACTTTGCATCAGGAAGCCGTGGCGTTTTTGCATACAAGCAGTTGCTGATTTATCTAGAGAGGCTAATGATTGATGAGCAGCTATAACGGCCTTTCTAGTGAACAGGCTTTAGACGATTACTTCGCAGCGATGCTGGATGAAACTCCAGAAGTTGAAGAATTAGTTGAAGAAGTCAGCGGTGATTTATCATTTGCAGAGCCAGAGCCAGAGCCAGAGCCAGAGCCAGAGCCAGAGCCAAAAACGTACAACACATATGCTGAGATTAGGGCGGAAGAGTTTGAAGTCCCGAATTTAGAAGATGTCCAAAAACTGTTAAGTCAGTTGGAATCGACGAATGTGGTTGCGGAGTTAGACCTTGAGCATGTGATGGAGCAAAATACACAAGATATTGCTCAAGCTCATGTAGTTGAAACTGAAATCGAAACAACTCCAGTCGAAACGATTCAAGCTGAAGAAGAAATTCAAGGCTGGGATATAGAAGAACCAGTTGCTGTTGAAGAAGAGGTTATCGTCGAACCTATTGTTGAAGTAACAGTAGATGACAATATCCCTGAAGACGCCGTAGAAGTTGAAGTCGACACTCAGGTCGAACTGCAAACTGAAGCGGGTAGCGGTGGTGATTTAGCTAACTGGAAAAATACAATTCGAAGTGAAGACTTTCAAGTCCTGTACTTCGATGTAAACGGCGTTACTTTTGCTGTACCACTTGATGAGCTAGGTGGTATTCATCAGCTTACTGAGTTAAGCCATTTGATTGGTCGACCAGGCTGGTATTTAGGCCTGCAAACTAACCGCGATAACCAGTTAGATGTTGTGGATACCGCTAAATGGGTCATGCCAGAAAAGTTGAGTGACGATAGTTACAAAGAAGCCTATCAATACATTGTTATGTTAGGTGAAAGTTTATGGGGGTTAGCAAGTACTGAACTGAAAGGTACGGAATTGCTAAACACCGACAAAGTACGCTGGCGAGAACAAGCAGGCAAACGCCCTTGGTTAGCTGGTATGGTAAAAGAAAAAATGTGTGCTTTGATTCATGTTGAAGCATTAATAGCTATGCTTAACGCAGGGCTAGATGTAAAAGCATTAGATTAATAATAATGAGTCGAGAACGACATTAAGAGGATTAAATATGTCTCAAACGAACGAAGTAGAAGTAAGAAAAGATCAAGGTAATGATGAAGTGCTTCAGTGGGTGACATTTCAGCTAGAAGAAGAAACTTACGGCATTAATGTAATGCAAGTACGTGAAGTTCTTCGTTATAGCGAGATCGCTCCTGTACCTGGTGCTCCTGACTACGTATTAGGTATTATTAACCTACGTGGTAATGTTGTTACTGTAATCGATACTCGTTCACGTTTTGGCTTGATGCAAGGTGAAATCACTGATAACACGCGCATTATCGTTATCGAATCAGAGCGCCAAGTAATTGGTATCTTGGTTGATAGCGTTGCTGAAGTAGTTTACCTACGTTCTTCTGAAATCGATACAACACCAAGTGTTGGTACTGATGAAAGTGCTAAGTTTATTCAAGGTGTAAGCAACCGCGATGGTAAGCTTCTAATACTCGTTGATTTAAACAAGCTACTTAGTGAAGATGAGTGGGATGAAATGGCTCACCTATAATGGATGCGGCTATTTTGTCTAATCCCATGCTACTGATTGGTGGTGTGGGTTTTGTTGTTGTCGTGATGTTGTTTGTAGTCTTACTCTTTCGCCTGAAAGCAGTACTACAGCAACAAATCCAGCAATCAAGGCTGCAAGTCCGAGCTTTGGATAAAGAGTTACAAAAATCGAGCAAACAACTTCTGGAAGTTCGTTCGGTGGTGGTAGGGCTTGGGCAGCGCGTTACGGAACAACAAGATGTTATCAAGCATCTTAATGAACGTATTGTTGAGCTTGAACATGCGGATACCGATGGTCGCCTTTATACCCGCGCAACCAAAATGGTACAGCTGGGTGCTGGAATTAATGAACTCATCGAAGAGTGTGAGCTACCGAAAGCTGAAGCTGAACTGATGATGTCTTTGCAGAATAAGTTGGCAGGAAAAGAAAAAGTTCCGCCACTAAGAAGTAATCCGAGCCCGGATCACGATAGACGAACTCAGCCAACCCGAAGAAAAAATGTTAGGTAGTGGTGCGAAGTTAGTCATGCACATCAACAATCAGTATTATCTATAAAAAGAAGCTTTGGCTTCTTTTTTTGTAAATACATTATTTATAGAACGCTATATTCAAGTCCTTGTTAAGTTGAAAGAATTCACCTCATAGCGAGTAAACTCACAAATTGTGATGATACATTAACAGTTTCTTACGGACTTTGTTCATTCCTCAACCGCTAGTCCTATTTTGTCCCCTAATTGCTGTGCTACTATAGCCACTTCATTTTCATACCAAATGTACTCATGCTAGAAGTTTCAAACCTAACTGCAATTCGTGACGAAAGAGTCTTATTCGAGTCTTTATCATTCCAGCTAAAGTCTGGTGACCTTGTTCAAGTTGAAGGTCGAAATGGTACGGGTAAAACGACATTGTTAAGGATTATCTCTGGCCTTGGAGATAGGGACGAAGGCTCCATTTCTTGGAAAGGTGAGTCAACCCATTCTAATCGTGATGCATACCATCAAGACTTACTCTTTCTAGGGCACCAAAACGGTGTTAAAAGAGAGTTGAGCGCGTATGAAAACTTATATTTCTATCAGTCAATCCATAGTTCACACACAACCAAAGAAGAAATCTATTCGGCACTAGCGCAAGTTGGTTTAGCGGGGCGTGAAGACGTGCCAGCTGGGCAACTATCAGCAGGGCAACATCGCCGAGTTGCACTTGCAAGGTTGTGGTTGAGTAAACAACCGCTATGGATTTTGGATGAGCCACTTACGGCCATTGACAAGCAAGGCGTAAAGGTTTTAGAAGCTCTATTTATGAAGCATGCCGAGAATGGTGGAATTGTGTTACTAACAACCCATCAAGACATGTTTGCGGACAGCCCTAAACTAAAAAAAATAAAGCTGGGTGAGTAATATGATTTCATCGATGACTACCATCATTCGTCGGGAGCTACTGGTTGCTTTTCGCCGCCAAGCAGACATTTTTAACCCTCTGTGGTTTTTTATTATTGTTATTACGCTATTTCCATTAAGCATTGGACCAGAGCCAAACCTTCTTGCTCGTATAGCTGCGGGTATTGTGTGGGTTGCGGCTTTATTGTCTGCATTACTGTCGTTAGAGCGTTTATTTCGAGATGATTTTCAAGATGGTTCACTCGAACAAATGATGCTCATGCCCATCCCGTTGCAGTTGGTAGTATTGTCCAAGGTCATAGCGCACTGGCTATTGACTGGATTACCATTAATTCTAATTAGTCCGTTATTGGCAGTTTTGCTATCACTAGACCTTGATACTTGGTTAGCGGTTGTACTTACGCTTTTAGTCGGTACACCAGCCTTAAGTTTCATCGGTGCGATTGGAGTGGCTTTGACCGTTGGTTTACAAAAAGGCGGAGTTCTTCTGAGCTTATTGATTCTGCCTCTTTATATACCAATTCTTATTTTTGCTACTTCAGCGATTGACGCGGCTTCACTGGGTGTTGCGTATGACGGTCAATTGGCGATTTTAGGTGCAATGTTCATGGGCGCAATGACCATGACTCCATTTGCAATCAGCGCCGCGCTACGAGTCAGTGTGAACTAATTAAAAGAACAGGACTCATAGAGTCAGCTAAAAAATTATAATAATTGCAGCTTAAAATTTGCTGTTTGCAATATGAAGTAAGAGTGAGAAAAAATATGTGGAAATGGCTACATCCCTATGCCAAACCAGAAACTTCCTACCAATTGGCAGGTAAGCTCCTACCTTGGTTTTCAATCTTGGCATTGTTCTGCCTATCAGTGGGTACTGTAT
>NZ_JAKJSW010000086.1:0-17465 GCF_050337375.1 Vibrio makurazakiensis
GATATCAACCTGAGGGTTAGAGTCTAATCGAATAATGTGCCAAGTCGTGAGCGCACCAAGAAGTGCCCCCACAGCAACATCACTGAAAAAGGCGCTTGCCGTGTAAGTCTTAAACAACAAAATCCAAGCTAGCCCTAAAAGTACGACAATCAGCGACTTTTGATCGGTGAGCTTGTTCAACTTCCATAGCACCAACAAATTTAGACTAACCCATAATGCCGCTAATAAGCTTGGAAAACTGTAGCCACTGCTCGCAACCAATTTCATGGTAGGTAAATAGGCATGTGGTCTTGGTAATCCGAAGCCTTGGTGGGCGATTAAAGCAAGCAGTGTGACTGAGATTAACGTGAAGCCAAATTTCAATGCAAAGTTACGTCCAAAATACCATGCCACTAAAGGGAATATGACAATCAGTATCCATGGTTGCGCTAAATTATCCGTCACGAYTATCAGGTTAGAAACTGTTTGAGGCAGTTGATCGATAAAAGTTTGTAAACTCAAGATACCACTCAACTCTGCTTGATGAAGTTTAGGCGCTGCCCCCACAAGCTCCTGAACATAAGTTACAGATTGGTTTGTAGCGTTTTTAAACAGGTCTGAGATCAGCGGCCACTGATCCGGATAACGATACAATGCAACGTCGAGCTCCGACGGCACTAGCAGCATCGCTCTACTAACTTCTACACCGTAATGAGGAGCAAACCAAAGTGGTAATTCAAACCCATCGAGTTCATTTTTAGCCTGATAGCTAATCACCTCTGAATCTGAGATACAGTCAAAAATAACCGCGCTGTCGGTATAACCCAGAACATCACCAACAGTGACGACTAACCCAGCCTCTTCCCACGTTTCTCTCTGAGCCGCAATATAAGCGGGCTCACCTGAAGTAACCGCACCTCCAGGAAGAGAAAGTCTCCCGGTTATGATTTCGTCAACCATAACAATGTGATTATCTGCGCGCACAAGACAAAGTGCCCCCACAATGTTATCGGGCATATGGGTTTGAGCAAATGACGAAAAAGAGCTAAACAGCGTCAGGATTAAAATAAATAGATATGGGATAGATAACTCACTTACTGAAGGCTAGAGTTCAAAGTAAAAACAAAACGGTCTCAGTGTAATGAAATCCTAAGCATTGTGCTGTCTAGGATTCATTCAACGCCTTTCTCATCCATTGAATATGCGGTGTAAACCCCATTTTTTCATAAAAGTGTTTGGCTGGAGAATTAAAATCCCAAACCTCTACGAAAACTTGCTTGATACCATAATCATCAAACGTTTTCTCTATTCGCTCAAACAGGTGTTCTGCTATCGAGCTCTTGCGGTAATCAGGGAGGACAAATAGTTCATCAACGCTACCCATCTGAACGGGCTTACTCACCGTAGAAATTAATTCACAAAAATGACCTGTAATAAAACCAACGATTAATTGTCCTTTTAGGGCAACATAAACAAGACATTCAGGGTCATCTAAGTATCGCCCTATACTTTTTTCCTGTTCAATCTCTTCAGCCGTTTTAAAGTGCTCTGGGTTTTCTAGGTGGTGGTGGTGATGTAAGTCGTACATCAGTTCATTTAACTGCTCAAGGTCATTATGTTGCGCAGCTCTTAAGATGAGATCCATTATTATCGTACTTCTTGGTTCAATCTTTGCCTAAGTTAAAGTGTAGTTTACTTACGTCGTGCTGCTATACAAGCATTTGATTTTTCTTTTATTCCGATAAGAAAGAAATTGGAAAAGGGTAATTAAGTTAGAAGAGTCGGTATTTAAATTAATTAAAAAGGCCACTTTAATGTGGCCATTAGGAAGCACTAGCGTTTATCGCATGGCAAAGATAATAAACGGTTAATTCGAAGCGTTATGAATCATCACTTTGTTCACTTTTTAACTCAGCCAGTTGGCGTTCGAGCTCTACTAACTTAATTTCAGCTTCTACCTCTGCTACTCTTTTTTCAGCATCAGTACGATTATCTTGTGCCAACCCATCAGCAGTAACCTGATTCCTTTGTGCATTTCTCGCATCATCAGTATCTTTCATTGATCCTGCAACGCCTCCAGTCACACCACCTAGAGCAGCCCCTTTTACGGCTAAACTAGCATCTCCGGTTAGCGCACCGGCAGTTGCACCGAGTAGAGCACCACCTATCGCGCCTCTATTTCTAGCTGCGTTTTCATTTTCGTTATCCGTAGCTGGAGATGCACATCCAATTAGGGACATAGTTAATGCAAGTAAAAGTACAGGTTTAGTTAAATTCATAGTAACCACTTAGTATTCATAAGGTATGTATGAATACTAAGCGGTTTGATAGCGAAGAAAAATAAACGGGGATTTAGATAAAACATCGCCATTAGCTATGTATTAACACTGAATAACATAACCAATAACTAATCTTTATTGRGCAACACCATTGCTACTTCTGGAGCGTTGCTTCTATCTCAGTAAGACTTGAGGGATCATCTATTGTTGATGGTACAACATATTTTTCTCCATCAGCTATCTGCCTAATTGTCCTACGCAATATTTTACCAGAACGTGTTTTAGGTAGCCTTTCGACGACGAGTGCTTGTTTAAAGCAAGCGACTGCACCAATTTCACTGCGAACTTTCCCCACTAGTTCTCCTTCTAATGCAATAGCATCTACTTTTACACCGTCTTTCAGTACAACGAGACCAAGTGGCAATTGTCCTTTCAGTTCGTCATGTACTCCGACAACCGCACATTCAGCAACAGCAGGATGCGCTCCGACAATTTCCTCCATTTCACCAGTAGACAAGCGATGACCAGCGACATTAATCACATCATCAATTCTTCCCATAATGAAGAGATATCCATCCCCATCAATGTATCCACCATCGCCAGAAACATAATACCCTTCAAACTGACTAAGATATCCCGATTCGAATCGATCATGATTACGCCAAACGGTTGGCAAGCAGCCTGGAGGCAATGGCCGCTTTAAGGCTACGAACCCTTGCTGGTTTTGTTCTAGTTTCTCTCCGAGTTCATTTAGGATTTCAACTTGATACCCCGGTATAGGCTTGGTTGCTGAACCGGATTTTACGGTCATTTTCTCTAAGCCAATTGGATTACCCGCGATTGCCCAACCCGTTTCTGTTTGCCACCAGTGGTCAATAACCGGCTTCTTAGTTTGGGAAACCACCCAATCTAATGTCGGTGGATCAAGTCGCTCACCGGCCATAAAGATAGACTGCAAGTTAGACAAATCGTAATGCTCAATTAACCCGCCTTCTGGGTCTTCTTTTTTTATTGCTCTAAAGGCTGTCGGTGCCGAAAAAAGCACGTCAACTTTATACTCCTCGCACACTCGCCAAAACGCGGCGGGATCAGGTGTTCGTACTGGTTTCCCTTCAAACAAAACCGTTGTGCATCCATGAATCAATGGCGCATATACAATATAGGAATGACCAACGACCCAACCGACATCAGAAGCCGCCCAAAACACACCGTTTTGAGGCATGTTATAAATTGTGCTCATCRAGTACTTCATCGCGACAGCGTGTCCGCCATTGTCGCGCACTACCCCTTTGGGCTTTCCAGTCGTACCAGAGGTATACAAGATATAAAGTGGATCTGTTGCACGAACAGGGACACATACATGAGGGAGTGATTGTTCTAACTCATCTTGCCAATTGACGTCTCGTTCGTTAGATAGATCAGCCTCAATCATGTCTCTTTGAAATATGATGACTTTTTCTGGCTTCCAGCGACTATCCATCACAGCTTTATCAACTAAAGGCTTATATGGGATCACTTTATTAACTTCAACGCCACATGACGCCGTCATTATTACTTTTGGTTCTGCATCCTCAATTCTCACAGCAAGTTCGTTCGGTGCAAAACCACCGAATACAACAGAGTGAATGGCACCAATTCGAGAACACGCCAGCATTGCGATCGCTGCTTGCGGGATCATAGGCATATACACTATGACTCGATCACCTTTCGTCACCCCTTGCCGAGCTAGCATTCCAGCAGTTTTAGCGACTTCCTCTCGTAGTTCTCCATATGTGAACAGCTGCTTAGACTCAGTTACGGGCGAATCATAAATCAATGCAATTTGATTCGTTCTACCATTTTCACAGTGATAATCTAGTGCAAGCCACGATGTATTCATTACACCATCAGGAAACCATCTTTCAATTCCATTCCCGTCCAACGCTAAGGTTATATTGGGCTTCTCAAACCAATCAATGCTATTTGCTTGCGCTTTCCAAAATGATTCAGGCTGTGTTTGAGCCCATTGGTACTCTTCAATATAAGCAGACATTCGTCTCTCCATGCTTATTAACCCAGTGCGGGGCTATTTTTGATTAGCTTCCAGGTTTCGAAAGGCAGAAAAGACGAATTTAAGGTGCAAAAAACCGAGGCAGTTATTCAACTGCCCTCATTCGGTTTTATGATGTGTTGTTCTACAAATTCGTCGAACTTATAGAGTCGCCTTAAATGACGTTAGACTGCCTAACATACTGTCAGCACTTTTGAAAAGTTAAAACGGGACTCGAACCCAACCTTCCATTAACACACGAGCGCTACGGCTCATTGTCACTTTCTCTACTTCCCAACCAGCTTCACTTTGCTCACTCTTAGCGCCAACTTTTAACGTCCCAGAGGGGTGACCAAAATTAACGGAACGCTTATGCCCGCCTCCAGCCGCTTTGTTCACTAAAGTTCCTGGTATACTTGCCGCCGAAGCAATAGCGACAGCTGCCGTTCCCATCATCGCATGATGTAGTTTCCCCATAGAAAGCGCTCGAACTAAAAGATCAATATCGCATGCCTTTACGGATTTTCCACTAGATGACAAATAGTCCTTAGGTGGTGACACAAACGCTACTTTGGGGGTGTGTAACCTCGCTTTAGCTTCCTCTAAGGAATTTATTAAGCCCATTTTCAATGCACCATAAGCCCGGATTTTTTCAAACATTTCCAGCGCTTGTGGATCGCCATTAATGTCACCTTGTAATTCAACCCCCTGATAACCGACAGCGCCAGCATCAATGAAAATCGTCGGTATACCCGAATTAATTAGCGTGGCATCTAGCTCACCGATAGACGGAATATCTAATCGATCGACAATATTACCGGTAGGGAACATTGAATTACTTCCCTCTGTAGGCTTAACAAAATCCACTTGAATTTCCGCCGAAGGGAACGTCACGCCATCAAGTTCAAAGCTACCGACTTCCTGAACCTGACCATTGAGAATAGGCACGTGAACAACAATAGTTTTCTTTATATTCGCTTGCCAGACACGAACATCAACAACACCGTTCTCCGGAATTCGCTCTTGATCGACTAGACCGCTATGAATAGCAAACGGCCCAACCGCAGCAGACAGGTTTCCGCAGTTTCCACTCCAATCGACAAAAGGTTTATCTATCGCTATCTGACCAAACAGATAATCGACATCATGGTCACTTGAAAGGCTCTTAGAGACAACCACAGCTTTGCTTGTACTGCTTGTCGCCCCACCCATGCCATCTGTCTGCTTCCCGTAGGGATCAGGACTACCAATAACGCGCAGTAATAGATCATCTCGACTTTTACCGGCGACTTGAGCACTTAAGGGTAAATCACTTAAATTGAAAAATACGCCTTTGCTCGTGCCCCCTCTCATATACGTTGCAGGTACTCTGAGTTGTGGTAAAGGGGTATTCGGTGATCCAACTGCTCCATCTAAAGCAGGTGTTTGACTGTGAACCTCATTCTCATTTGAACTATTCTGAGTCATTTTCATCCCTCTTATTGAGCCAAGAAATCTTGAGCAAAACGTTGAAGGACGCCACCAGCATTATAGACTAGCACTTCATCGGCGGTATCTAAGCGACAAGTTACTGGAACCTCTAGCACTTCTCCTTGCTTTCGTGTCACCTTTAACAGTAGCTCTGCGCCCGATTCGACTTCACCAATAATGTCATATTGCTCTGTACCATCTAACTCCAATGAGTGCCGTGAGACCCCATTTTTAAACTCAAGCGGCATCACGCCCATGCCGACTAGATTAGTACGATGGATACGTTCAAAACCTTCAGCCACAATCACTTCAACTCCGGCAAGGCGAACTCCTTTTGCCGCCCAATCCCGAGATGAACCTTGACCATAATCTTTACCGGCAATAACAATTAATCGCTGCTTACGCGTCATGTAAGTTTCGATTGCTTCCCACATTCGTAAGGTTTTACCCTCCGGCTCAATGCGGGCGTATGAACCTTGAACCACCTGCCCGTCTTCTTTCACCATCTCATTGAACAACTTAGGGTTAGCAAATGTTGCGCGTTGCGCTGTTAAGTGATCACCACGGTGAGTTGCATATGAATTAAAGTCTGGCTCTGGAACTCCCATCTTAGCTAGGTACTCCCCAGCGGCACTGCTTGCTAAAATTGCATTAGACGGAGATAAGTGGTCAGTGGTTATATTGTCTCCCAATATGGCAAGTGGTCTTAGCCCAGTTAGCGTGTTGGTATTTGTACTCTGAAGATCAGTTGGAGAGCTTCCAGTAAGTGCGTTGTCCCAATAAGGTGGTCGACGAATATAGGTGCTCATTTCACGCCACTCATAGAGTGGACTCAATGACGTCGCCTGGTCTTGTGGCTTGAACATCTGGATATAAACCTGGTTAAACTGCTCAGGTTTAACGTGTCGGTTAACCACCGAGTCAATTTCTTCATCACTCGGCCATAGGTCATTCAAATAGACAGGGTTACCTTGTAGATCGTTTCCTAGCGAGTCACGCTCGATGTCAAAACGAATCGTTCCAGCTAGAGCGTAAGCCACAACTAGASGTGGAGAGGCTAAGAATGCCTGCTTTGCATAAGGGTGAATTCTCCCATCAAAGTTTCGGTTTCCTGACAAAACAGCGGTCGAGTAAACATTACGATCGATAATTTCTTGCTGAATTTCGGGAGCAAGCGCACCGCTCATGCCATTACACGTAGTACAAGCATATGCCACAATACCGAAGCCAAGCTGTTCCATTTCAGACAACAGTCCCGCATCTTCAAGATATAGCTTTGCTACTTTAGAGCCTGGGGCGAACGATGTTTTAACCCATGGCTTTCTAGCAAGACCTAATTGATTGGCCTTTTTAGCCACGAGGGCTGCAGCAACAACATTTCTTGGGTTACTTGTATTAGTACAAGACGTGATAGCAGCAATAATCACTGCGCCGTCAGGAAGTTGTCCATCAGCATCACTAGCCAATTTTTCTGCTTCTTGCGTTGCAATACCTTGGCTGACCAATTCACTCGTCGGGAGTCTGCGGTGAGGGTTAGAGGGCCCTGCTAATGTACGGGTAACAGTAGAGAGATCAAACTCAAGTACGCGTTCATACTCTACCGATGCTAGGTCATCCGCCCAAAGCCCAGTTTCTTTCGCATACTTTTCTACTAAGTCGACCTGTTCTTGCTCTCGCCCCGTTAACTTTAAATAGTTAATGGTTTGCTGGTCGATGTAGAACATTCCGGCAGTGGCGCCATACTCTGGTGTCATGTTGGAAATCGTCGCACGGTCACCAATGGTTAGATTTAAAGTTCCTTCTCCAAAGAACTCTAGGTAACAAGATACGACCTTCGCGTTACGTAAGAACTCTGTTATGGCCAGTACTATATCGGTCGCGGTAATTCCTGGTTGTCGTTTACCCACCAACTTAACGCCAACAATATCAGGTAAGCGCATCATTGAAGGACGGCCAAGCATAACCGTTTCTGCTTCTAAGCCACCGACTCCAATTGCGATAACCCCTAATGCATCTACATGAGGAGTATGGCTATCTGTACCAACACAGGTATCTGGGAAAGCCACGCCATTTTGGACTTGAACAACAGGAGACATTTTTTCAAGATTGATTTGATGCATAATCCCATTACCAGCGGGAATTACGCTGACATTTTCAAATGCCGTTTTACACCACTCAATGAAATGAAATCTATCTTCATTCCGACGGTCCTCAATTGCGCGATTTTTATCAAAAGCCCCCTCTTCAAAGCCTGCATGTTCAACCGCAAGTGAGTGATCGACGATAAGTTGGGTCTCTACCACAGGGTTTACCTTCGCAGGATCGCCTCCTTGCTCCGCAATCGCGTCACGTAAACCAGCAAGATCAACTAATGCCGTTTGGCCAAGAATGTCATGGCAAACCACGCGAGCTGGATACCAAGGGAAATCTAAGTCACTTTTACGTTCAATAATTTGCTTTAGAGAATCTACAAGGGTGCTAGCGTCACAACGTCTAACTAAATTCTCTGCTAGGACTCGCGAGGTATAAGGCAGCGTTTCATAGGCTCCTTCCTTTATGTCATTGACCGCTGAACGAGCATCAAAGAACTCATAGGATGTGCCTTTCAATACCTTTCGGTATTGATAGTTCAAAGAGTCCACTTCGGGGTTTGAATGATCCATCATAGTATCCCCCCCTAACCACGCTGCTCTATAGGTAACCAATCTTGATGTTCAGGCCCTGCATAATCAGCACTTGGACGAATGATTCGGTTATGTGCTCTTTGCTCAAAAACATGCGCTGTCCAACCCGTTAAACGACTCATTACAAAAATTGGCGTGAATAGCTTTGTAGGAATATCCATGAAATGGTAAGCAGAAGCATGGAAAAAATCAGCATTACAAAACAGTCCTTTTTCACGTTTCATTACTGACTCAACGCGCTCAGAAACATCGTATAAGTGGTTATCTCCTACGCTTTCAGAAAGAGTTTTCGACCAACGTTTTATTAGCGCATTTCTAGGGTCGCTTTCTCTATATATTGCGTGCCCAAAGCCCATAATCTTGTCTTTGTTGTCGAGCATTTTCAAAATATTAGCTTCCGCTTCATCAGGCGTTGACCAGTTTTGGATCATGTCCATAGCGGCTTCATTCGCACCACCGTGCAAAGGCCCACGTAAAGTACCGATAGCAGCTGTTACACAAGAATGAATATCTGATAATGTTGATGCACAAACACGAGCAGCAAACGTAGAGGCATTAAACTCATGCTCTGCGTATAAAATTAGAGAGCAATGCATAACTTTTTTATGCAATTCAGTTGGTGTTTTACCTGTTAACATTTTCAAAAAGTAGCCACCAACACAATCTTCACTATGGTCTTCTGTTTCAATTCGTATTCCATCGTGACTAAAACGATACCAGTAGCAAATTATTGCAGGAAACAGAGCCAACATACGTTCAGTCGCGGCCAACTGTTCTGAGAAGTCTTTTTCTTGGTCCAAGTTACCCAAAACTGAGCAACCCGTTCTCATCACATCCATTGGGTGCGCGCTCGCAGGAAGCAACTCTAAAGATTGCTTCAGAGCTTCAGGCAAGCCTCTCAATGTCGTTAAATGAGTCTTATATTGGTCTAGCTCATTCTGATTAGGTAAGTGCCCTCTCAATAGCAAATGAGCGACCTCTTCAAACTGGGCATTATTTGCGAGATCGGAAATATCGTATCCGCGATACGTTAAGCCAGTCCCCGATTTACCGACAGTGCATAATGATGTTACTCCAGCGCTTTGACCACGTAGGCCAGCGCCACCTAAAACTTGATTCTCTTTAGAAGAGTTAGGCATTGTGAACTCCTTTTCTTTCTCAGCATACGAGCCCTCTTCGGAGCAAAGCCACCTACTTTCATTTACGATTCATAGATATTGCTTTTATCGTTATGTTGAGTATTTTCACGTTATTGGATTAGGTTAATTGTCTCGTTGTTCTTTTCTTTATTTGATTTAATGTCTGATCAACTTTCATTAAATAGACGATCAAGTTTGTCTTCATAATCATGATAGCTAAGGTGCTGATAAAGCTCTTTCCGCGTTTGCATACCATCAAGCAAAGCAGTCTGATTCCCATGCTCTAATAAGTGTGTATAAACCAATTCCGCCGCTTTATTCATCGCTCTGAATGCACTTAATGGGTAAAGCACCATATCAACACGCGATTGCGCTAGCTCTTCTGTATTAAACAGTGGTGTTTGTCCAAATTCAGTAATGTTCGCCAAAATGGGAATATGTCTACCAGTCGCCGACTCCAGTGACGTAGAGAACTGAACATACTGATCTAACGTGTTCATCGCCTCCGGGAAAATCATATCGGCTCCCGCTTCAACACAAGCTATCGCCCGATCTATCGCACTATCTATTCCTTCTACTGCGAGCGCGTCTGTACGTGCCATCAAAACAAAATCAGTATTAGTACGAGCGTCCGCTGCTGCCTTTACGCGATCAACCATTTCTTGTTGGGTAACAATTGCTTTGTTTGGTCTGTGTCCACATCGTTTTTGTGCAACTTGATCTTCCATATGAACCGCAGCGGCTCCGGCCTTCTCCATTGCTTTGATTGTTCTTGCAATATTGAACGCACCTCCAAAACCTGTATCAATGTCCACCAGTAAAGGTAAATCACATGCATTAGTGATGCGCTCTACGTCCACCAGCACATCATTTAAAGTTGTAATGCCTAAGTCGGGTAATCCATACGACGCATTAGCAATCCCCCCACCAGATAAATAGATCGCTTGATGCCCTAAATTCTTGGCCATCATCGCGCAATATGGGTTAATCGTTCCAACGATCTGCAGTGGGTTGCTATCCGCAACAGCACGTCTAAATTTGGCCCCAGGGCTTAAACTCATAGCTGACTCTCCTTGTTTAAATCAAATACTCAAATTTCTATATAGCTGAAAAGTGATAACGTTTTTATGAATTGTACTCGCTGCGCACTACTCACGAATTTGTTGCTCAATCAAAATACGACTTCCTGATATGTGCCGACGCATCAACATTTCGGCAAGCTCTTCATCACGGTTTTTTATCGCCTGGAGAATATGTTTATGCTCTGCTAAGGCTTCTGTTGGCCGAGATTGTGAACGAGGTGATTGATAGCGGTACATTCTTAGCAAATGATATAGTTCATTACATAATAGGGAGATTAGTTGACTGTTTCGGCTTGCTTTTATGATTCGGTAATGGAAATCAAAATCGCCGTGCTGATGAAAGTAAGAGGACCCTTCAACTTCATCAATATGCTCAGAGTGAGTAAGCAATAAACCCWCTAACGCTATTAGCTCTTCTTGTGAAATATGCTTAGCTGCAAGTCTTGCCGCCATACCTTCTAAAGCTTCTCGCACTGCATACAACTCAACGAGTTTCTCTGGTGAGAACGTAATAACACGAGCCCCAACGTGAGGAATACGTTCAATAAGCCCTAATCCTTCAACACGCATTATGGCTTCTCTCAAAGGTCCGCGACTCACTTCAAAACGCTTAGCTAATTCAGGCTCTGAAATTTTACTTCCGGGTTCAATTTGTCCTTCGACAATAGCTTCGATTAAATACTCGGTCAGGTTTTCAGCCTTCGTATTTTCTTTATCGTTTGTTTTTCCGGTGATCTCGTCACCTATCGAAAAAGCACTATTCATATTCGTTCCATTTAAAGTATTACTTACTCATTTAGAGTGAGTTCAATGGAAAGCGATAAACTCTCACATTGTCTACATTTTGTTCTTCTGAATATAAAATAGACGAGTACAGTGTCGACAATCAAGTAAATTGTCGACAATTTAGACTAATGTATTAGGTGGGGATAAATATAGAAGTGATGATAATTAGGAGAAGAATGACTGGTAAACCCTTGGTGTTACTGCCATTCGCTTTTTAAAGTTACGTTGAAAGTGCGCTTGATCAGAAAAACCCAGAGATTGAGAAGTGTCGACAATTGTTGAGCCTTTTTTGAGCATTTGCTTAGCTCGCTTAATTCTTTCATCGAGCAGGTATGCGTGTGGGGAGAGGCCGTAATATTGTTTGAAGCTTCTGATAAGGTGATACTGACTTACGCCAATCTCATCAGATAACTCCGTCATAGTTAGGTTATTGGCGACATTATCGAGTAGCTTTTCTCTTATCTTGATTAGATTAGGTAAATTCCGACTCACTTTGCTTGACGACATAACATCACGTTGAAAGCTATGTTCAATAAATCTGTATAGGTGGTATTCCGCTGCGAGAGATGTACTGCCATTCATTAAGCTTTGATATAACTCTTGAAAGTAGCGTCTTATTTTAGGGTGTCTTTCAAAGTCATATTGGAAAGCGTAATAGTCTGAGTCCTTTCGGCCTAAAACCTGTTGCTGGATGTCCCCAAGCCAAAGGCTGTCGACAAACAACATTTTGTAAGACCACTCTCCGCTTTCAGGATTACACGAATGCACATCTGCCGGGTTTATCGTGACAATATCCCCTTTGCCAATAGCATGATTAGATCCTAGGTTCGTATAAGCAGCACATCCGCTTTCAATAATCCCAAAAGAAAACTCATCATGAGAGTGAGCGTCGTAACAAGCGTTAGATTTATTCGCAACACGAATTTCGATTTGAGGCAGTAACGTGCTTTGCTTAAATCCAACACTTTTGTCTTTTGCCATAGTCCACTCCTTAGACCCAAATACTAGCGACAGATAACACCAATAATGCTGCAGTTACTCGATTAAAGGCTTTTTGTTTACTTTCCGATTGTAAGAAGCCTCTAATCATATGTCCTAACAGCGCCCATGCAGAAACACCAATAAAACATGCTACCAGAGAGATACTTGTGAACAACACAAGTTGAGACTTTAATTCGCTCTGCCCAACCACGTATAAACTAATACCAGACATGGCAACCAACCATGCTTTTGGGTTAATACATTGCATTATTGCGCCGTGAATCAAACTAGGAGCTTTTTCTTGTTCGACTCCTCCCATTTTTTGATAAGGAGAAAGTGCGATTTTTTTTGCAAGATAAAGTAAAAATAGACTACCTGCAGCCTGCATCGCCAACTCTATATTAGGAATCCAGCTCGCGAGTACATTGAGTAAGTTTCCTGAGATAAAAACGACAATGCTATACGCAACGCTAGCCCCCAAGACAAACAATGACGCTCGCATAAAGCCATAATTAGCTGCTGTACTCGTGGCGACAAGGTTAACTGGCCCTGGAGAAATGGCTCCCACCATAGCGAAAATAGACATAGCAAGAATTAACGGTTCCATAGAAACTCCTTATATTTTTCCTTAGCCTACCAAGCGGGTTATAGAAGTTATTGAACAAAATTGCGCTTAAAATAATGATCCATATCTAGTAGCTTGAAACATAWCAATGCCTTAGTCACATTTATGCATAGCATTAAAATATAAACGCTCAACTTCCGTTAATATTTCTACATATGGTTTTGTAAGCACTATTTTGAAAGCACTAAGTACATGTTCAAATTATCAAAAGCTCCATCTTTTATACTATCGACATCCATTCTTTCTGCGCTCCTTGGGTGCTCTACTAGCGATGATGCAGACAACGCTTACCTTAATGAGTACTTCCCTCTCAGTGAAAGTGTGTATTCTCAAGACGCACTAAAAGTTGGAGCAACCAATAACATCATTAAAAGTGCTATCAATCAGAGCCAGCTGTTATCTATAGTAGAAAGAGCTGATGTTGACCGCCATATGTCAGTCTTATTCCCAGAAATTTCAGCTCAATCTCATGCCAGCATAAGCTTGTTATCAACTCCGGTGTTTCATGATTCATTAGAGCAAATCATCAGTGAATTTACCTGCCACCTATACAGCAGTGCCCAACCTGATAACACAGTGCAATTTTGTCCTAACTCCATTAGTGTTCAGCGAAATAACCTCGACTACCTGCCTTTTAATAAAGGCGAGCTTTATCAACAACGCCTAATCGTTAACAACAAAAACTTAACCGATGGTGTGCAAGTCGAGTTATTTATGAAAAGTGGTAAAGAGTTGAGTTCTGAACAGCTATTTGCTCCAATTCACACACTAGGAGTGTTTCCTAGAAGCAGTATTGCAGACAACAGCCTTGTGCTAACCATCAATATGAAGGCTTCCACCATTAACTCTGAACGAGTATGGCAACCTATTTACAACAAACCATTGATCTTCTTTGTTGTTATGCCGGATATCGAATCTATTACTGAGTTACCTAATGAGCTCAATGCCATCGAATATGCGAAGAACAACAGCAGTATTTTGTTAGTGAAACAGTCTAATAAATAGCGCGAGCTTTTTTCTACTAGTCGAAAAAAAGCGCACCTCGGTGCGCTTTTCACTAACAGCTAGAAAGCAGAAGTGTCTAATTCTTAGGCTGCGATTTTGATATATTTGTTGATATCAACGTGATCTATTTGCTCTGGTTTCAAGAATTCTTCTGCGTATCGAACATGCGTACCACTGGTTAGAAACAGAATGAATAATTCCATATCTAAATGTTCGTCCAATGCCATTTTATACATGATATCAACAGCAACGCTTATTGGCTTCGCTTTTTTATAAGGGCGATCTGCGGCGGTTAGTGCTTCAAATATGTCTGATATCACTAGAATTCGCTCAGGAATAGACAAGTCTTCAGCTGTAAGCTTACGTGGGTAGCCTGTACCCTTAAGTGTTTCGTGGTGCGTTGAAGCATATCGAGGAACACGACTCAACTCTTTCGGGAACGGAAGGTTCTCCAACATTTTTATGGTACTCAACATGTGCTCGTTAATCTTAAATCGATCTTCTGCCGTCAGTGTTCCACGAGCAATACTCAGGTTGTAAACTTCGCCTAAATTATACAAATGCTCCGGTACATCCATATTGATACCATGTCGAGGGTCAAACTCAATTAGACGATCTCGTGGAACAATATGCTCAGGTTTATCAGACAATAAGCTTTCTGTTGCTGGCAGTGGTGAATGAGTTACTTTATTAAGCTCTTCGATAGGAGACAAACCTAATTCATCATCAAAGTTACGTGTCCATTGAGTTTGAGCAATGCTTTTTATGCGATCAACTTTATCATTACTCATAAATTCACCGCCTACGTTAGCAGTTGCGATGAACTCGAAATCATCTTTTAGTTTCGCACGTAATGTTGCAAGTTCAGCTTCTATATCTTCAACCGATTCAGTACCCGCTAGCTTCTTAGTCAATGCATTAATTTCCGCATCGCGCCAAAGTACTTCAAAACGCGTACGAATTTCATGAATACGATTGTAGTTAGCCTCTAGCTTACTGCCTTTGTCGACAATGTGTTCTGGAGTCGTGATTTTCCCACAATCATGTAGCCACGCAGCAATACGGAACTCACGTCGCTCGTCATCACTTTCAAACTTGAACTCTTTGAAGTTACCCTTATCAGACTGTTCAGCCGCTTCCGCTAACATCATTCCTAATTCTGGTACACGATTACAATGCCCTGCTGTATACGCTGACTTATCATCGATGGCTTGAGCAATAAGCTTAATAAACGCTTCGACAAACTCTTCTTGTGCTTCTTCATGACGTTTTATTTCTTTCGCCATATCCACAATAGCCGATGAAAGCTCCCAGATTTCTGAAATACGGGTATCTGACTGAACAACATCGTCGTATTGGCGATCTTTAATAAGTTGAGTTTGTTTGATAAGCCCGGTAATAGGGTTCACGATTGGCGAACCAAATCGCCACGCTAGCGGTAACAGGCCTAATAAGAAGACACCAGTGATTGCTACAGACTTCTGAACCTTATCCAAAACCTGTGCAAATATGACCGACTCAGGGATCATTACAGCAAAATATTCGCCATCGACGTGATTTCTAGTCGGTGTCAGGTAAATGTACTTATTCAGTCCCGACACAGTACGTTTAACAAGTCGTCCATGAGCGGAATCTAGATGTGATAATTCGTATAGTTCAACGTAAGGAACACGTCTCATGTCTTCCTTTGATTCTTTACGCTTAAAGTTAAGCCACTTGTCAGACAGATATTTCTTCTGTTCAGGCGTAATATTGGCAATGGCTAAATTTAGAATTTCAACAACCTCCTTATCTTGGGGTTGCATCAGAATATGATAGTCAGTGGGGAAATTCTGCTGCAGTTCAGCAATATTTTCTTGTACAACCATATCTGTGAGAAAGTATTGATTTACCGCTGATTTCAAAATAGCTGAAGTATCTAAAAATGCATGGATCTCGCCAGATTTAAGTGCCGCTATAATTTCGTTAATCGTATCAAATTCTATCAATTCAATATTTGGGTACAAGCTTCTGAATTTTGGAATAATTGACCAGCCAGCAAACATCCCTACTTTTTTGCCTTGTAACTGTTTAAGTGATTTTAGTTTTCCAAATGATTTATGTGTGGCAAACGCAAAAGGTAATTGGTAAATAGGATCACTAAAGTTGCCTTTTGCATAACCTTGATTATTGTTTTGCAAAGAATGTAATAAGTCTAAAGATCCTTCGCTGTATTGTTGAAGCAGTTCGTTCCATGTAAAACCATTAATAAACTCAAACTTGAAACCCGATGTATTTGAAAGCTCTTTCAAAAGATCAACAGCGTACCCTCTCGGTTCTCCCGAAATAGCGTAGTCCATTGGTCCCCATGCAGTTTGGTTTGAGACTTTTAGTGAGCGGGTTGAATCTACTATAGCTTGTTGCGATTCAGTCAGTTCTAAAGGGCTACCTTCGGGCATTTCACTCGTATGATTTGGCGCTAGATTCGTGGCTATAACCTCACCATTACGACGAAATACAAAGGCTTCGACACCGGTTGATGCTCCTGAACTCGCTAAGATTGATTTCATCTTATTCGATAACGAAGATAGCAATACATCGACACCTAGCACTTGTTTATGCTTTGGCAAGTCTATAGAGAATGTTTGCCCTGTGATCTTAAGGTGTTGAAATAAGTAGGGTTGGGTTTTACTGACTTCTGTAGACGCACTTTCAAACCAAGGGCGTTGCGTAGGGAAATAATTACTGTCTTCAGAGCGTATGAAACGCTCATTGAAATTTTCGTCTAAATATTGAGTCTGCTTCAGGCGCTTCGAACCTTGATCAAAAATTCGAATAGCAACCCAACGATCTTGAGGAGAGGCATTAATCTTTTCACGTACAATTGGTGACGACTCTAAGTTGATCAATTGATAAAAATCATCGTCTTCCCCGCCAATATATACGCTATAGATTTGGGGGTTATTCTCCAGTACATCCGCAAAAATATTGCGCATCGTATTACGATCAAGTCTTGCGTCTGTCGCTTTCAAAATTGCAGCAAGTAAACCAGTTGTGTAACTACTCTCACCATCCGACGATTTTACGTAATCACTAATATTATTCGCAATAATAGAGTATTTGGTGAGAGTATTTTCTGTTGCCAACTTTTTATTAAAATAGTATTGAAGCGATATCGCCAGCATAGCGGTAATAATAGTAGCGAGAATAAACATTCCCCCGACCGTAAAGCGAATAGAAAACTTCTTATCAACTTTGTCCATTTTTTCCATAAAAGCGTCACTTCCGTGTTTATATTATAACTACAACTCTACGTTACCAATACTCCGTACCATATATCGTTAATTAGCTAATTACAACAATGTCACTTTCTTTTTTCTCTTCACAAATAAACGTATAAGAAACGAATTGTTACCCTTGTTTATAC
>NZ_JAKJSW010000087.1:0-17437 GCF_050337375.1 Vibrio makurazakiensis
TCTTATTGTTGAGCTGACGATTACTTAACTCTGAATAGTATTTCGAAAGGAATTCATTGATGTGCTGTAACTTGATCGATTTGGTTGGCAACCGCCCCATGAACTCATCAAGGCGGTAACAGTCCCTCTCCAAATTTCGATAAACGTCTTTGGAAAGTCGTTCTTCTTTCTTCACACGTGACAACACTAATGGAAGCCACTCTTTTAAAGACCGATTAAATTTATCCTTGCGGCCTTTAGAGACAGCTTTGCGAAATGGGGTCATCTCAGAAAGGGAAAACGCGCTTCCTAGCTCAGGGCGATACTGTAAGTTATAAACATGCGCAGCTTGTATCGCTTCTTGCTCTACAGTCCCGATAGGAAATAGCTTCTTCACACCATCTACGGTCGTAAACCGAAATCGAGATTGACCCCTATGACTCATTTTCACCAAGAATGGAGGGTAATGAGCCGTTTCTTTGCTTCTAGCTCTACCAACCATTTATGACTCCAAGAATCTTAGAAGTTCACTCACTCTATCTACAGGATTYCCTATCTCGTCATCCACACAGACTAAGTATCGTCCACTTGGAGTTCGARTACCTTCAAGCTTGCCGAGCTTTATCCAGTTAATAATGGTYGTATTACACATTCCTGAGTCAGGGTAAAACTCATCAATAAATTGTCTCGGTCTGATTTTTCGCATCGCCATATTGCTCTCCTTACCTTTCTCATTACATGAGAATTAAGATCTTTCATCTGAGTAAGAAAAAMTATGCACGCTTTTTTCAGTGATRTTCTATTTRCGCAGYAATTAGTGACAAAGGGRCTTRGTTGCCTGCTAACATCGATATTTAGTCCACAGAGGGTGGACTTATACAGTAGTGTCAAAAATCTAAGATATTGATTTAGYTTACTTAGTTAATTTTCTTTTTAGACCATCTTTCAACGCAGATTTACTAGATATGCTTCTTCTAAACACTTGAAAGTAAAATAAATCAACACGTTACAGCTAGTCTTTCTACCAACATCGGGCTTTCACCGTTTCTGAGCCCTCAAAAACGTTAAAAATCTCGCGCAATACACTGAAATCAATCAACTTTCCCCTCCCCTACTTTATCCCTAGATCGTATGGATGGACTGATACAGTCGTTTCTTTGATAAAAAACTTTGGCACATTTCTAGCGAAGTTAAACTATGAGAAGACTGTATCCCCCCAGTTTGTTAAGAATCAGAAATTGAGCTGAGAATCTGAAGGTAAAGTGTTGGGATGCTGTGCACGCAGCAATCTAAGAGGCTAATATCAGTTCTTTTAGATATAAGATTATATAGCTTGGTTCATACCGTGTACCCTAATTACCGGAACGCCAACCTATTGAGCTTCTATTTCTATTAGACTTTCCTCACTATCAGCGCCTGCGCATTAAGCATCGCCTCTTTGGTGCTGACATCTAACGTTTTCACGTTCGCAAAGCGTTCAACTTCCTTAATCGCCACGTCATGAGCAAAGATCACCAACCTTGCCCTTTCAATGTCTTTTCGTGTAATGCGATTGCCTATTCCGTTCGCACCCTGTGTTTCGACTTTGATCCGAACCCCAAGATGATGCGCCGCTTTCTCTAACGATTTTGCTGCTAAGAAAGTATGTGCGACACCTGACGGGCAGGAAGTAATCGCGAGTACATCCGCTTGCCCTTCTTCCGTCACCGAACCACCCGCAAACTGATTAGAGCGAGCCTCATCTTCAACCACATTCTTCTTCAACAATATAACGATAAACGCAGTAGTAAGAGCGCCAGCCAATGTGCCAATGATGTAGCCAATTTTACCATCCACAACAGGCAGAACAATCCAGCCTCCCCATGGGGCATGGTTTACCACATGAAACATAAAGCCGACCACGTTACCGACAATACCACCAGCAACCACCGCAGGAAGAACACGTGCTGGGTCTGCTGCTGCAAATGGAATCGCGCCTTCACTAATGCCAATCATTCCCATGATGCCCGCCGCTTTGCCCGCTTCGCGTTCGTCTCTTTTGAACTTCTTCGGCGATATAAAAGTCGCGAGAGCCATGCCCAGTGGCGGCGTACAAATCGCAATGCCAACGCCACCCATCAACCAAGGCTGGGTATTTACCTGCGTTTGAGCAAACAGCGTTGCGACCTTGTTGATTGGGCCACCCATATCAAAGGCCGTCATCGCGCCTAAAATACTGCCGAGCACCATTTTTCCCGAGCCTGCCATGCCAGTCAGCATCTGGTTCATCTCAAGCATCACTTGGGCTATCGGAGAGCCAATCACCCACGTCACAGCGCCACAAGTGACGAAAGTACCGACGAGTGGATAGATGAAGATAGAGCTCAACGAGATCATACTGTCTGGCAGTTTGATCTTCTTGAGGAGATTCACCACAAAGCCAGCGAAGAAACCGACCACAATCGCGCCGAGGAAGCCGGTATTGTATTGATTCACCGCCACCCAAGAACCAATCATTCCTGGAGCTAAACCCGGTTTGTCGGCCATCGAATACGCGATATAACCGCCCAGCACCGCAGTAAACAGTGTTAAGCCCGCGATGCCCATMTGTGCGATGTCCGCCAGAACTCCGCTCTCAGGCACAGCACCATGGCCCGAAATCATCACCGACAAAGACAACAAAACACCACCCGCGACCACAAAGGGAATCATGTGTGAGGTGCCGTATAACAAGTGCTCTTTAAGGCGATTCAGCGACTGCGCCCAAGGGCTAAGTGGCTCGACGTAAACTTCATGATAGCTTGAGGCATAACTATCGAACGATTCAGAATTGGCTTCGAGAAACAGCTCTTGAGCTTCCTCAACCGACTCGACTGCCTTTAATTTTGTAACAAAGCCATCTTCAATCAATTTGGTCGAGATCTGAGCCAGTACCTCGATATGGTGGTCGTCATTGTTGTCTGGTGAAGCGAGCATAAAAAACACATCCGACAGTTCACCGCCATCGGCACCATAATCAATGCCCGTTCGGCTGATACCTACCGCGACGGCAGGTTTAGCAACGGCGGTACTTTTCGCGTGTGGAATAGCGATACCATCGTCAAAGCCCGTGTTACCTATGGCTTCACGCTTCCAAATGTCATCAAGGAATTCACTTTTATTAGAGAGCTTACCGGCACGATCGAGTAACTCGACTAGCTCTTCAAATACCGCCTGTTTAGAGTCGGCTTGTAGTTCCAAGCAGATAATCTCGGGCTCGATAATGTCAGTGATATCCATATGTTGATCTGCCTCACCTGATTTCAGACTGAAGTAATTAGGTTCTTCCGACCTAAGTTAAAATTCGATGTTAATAAGATGAAAAGATTAACGGTGTGAGGGCACTCAATATATAGGACGAAAGGTGCATTAACTGGATTATTGTAACCAAGAACTCAGAGTGTGACGTCCACCTTAGAATAAAAAACGCCAATCCATAAAATCCACAGAACCCATAAACGTATCGCCCCTACTGTATGCTCCCGGTCTATACTGGGTTTTCCCATACGAGAGAGTAAAGTGGCGAGATTAAGCCGAGAATAATAATGAAAATTGTAGCGGTAACTGCGTGCCCTACAGGCATTGCGCACACCTATATGGCAGCTGATGCATTAAATAAAACAGCCCCTAAATTCAACGTTTCAATCAAGGTTGAAACACAAGGCGCTATGGGTATTGAAAACTTACTCTCTGCACAGGACATTAGCCTCGCAGACAAAGTGTTGATCGTCTCTGATATCGACATTGAACAACCAAGCCGCTTCGACCCTGCTAAAACCTTATTCATTCCTATGGAAGAGGTGCTGTTAAGCGTCGACAAGGTTTTTATTAAGCATTGTCGAGCTTAAACCTTTCATGAATGAATATCAGATTACCTTCTTCGTTGACGATCCTGCCGCGAACTCACACGTCGCGCAGCCACTTAGCCGCTTGGCTAAAAAATTCAAAAGTACCATCCGTATTATCAACATCACTCAAAACCGAACTGCCGATCTCTCCAAATCTGTCGCGATGTTACAAGTGGGTTTACTCCGAGGGGATTTGTGCCAGATTACCGCTGTGGGTATTGATGCAGAGCTGGCCTGTTTCGTTCTTAAAGACGTGATTGCCGAGCATTACGCTATGGTTGGTTCGCAAGTGAATCATGAGTTCTCCAAGGATCTAATCCAGCGCATGCCGCAGATATGTCCACCTTGTGAGATCAATTGGCATCATGCTAAAGCTCAAACCCAACTGACTAAATTTGAATGCCTAAAAGGGCTCGCTCATCTAGTGTATCCACAAGATCCGGATGAACTGATTCTGGCGTTTATTAAACGAGAAGAACGCTCCTCTACCTGCGTTTCACCGGGGATCGCGCTGCCACATGTGATGTTTGAATCGACTCAAGATCTCTCAATTGCGGTCATCGTCAGTGACGACCCGATTGATTGGGCATCACGTATTGGCGAAGTACACGTTGCTATCGCTTTAGTGCTACCAACCAAACCACAACGAGAGCATATTGTGGCAGCTACCAACCTAACCAGAAATCTGCTTCACGATCAGGTCAACGAACGTTTACAGAAGACCCGCAGCAGCGTCGATCTGCAAGCCCTGTTGATGTACATCTCTTCACGCCTTATTTAATTCATCGAATAGCCTTGGGGCTAGATTGAACCACGATATTCGGTTGGAGTTTTTCCGGTTCGGTTTTTAAATACTCGGCAGAAGTAGTTCACATCTTTGAAGCCGCAACGAACCGACACTTCATTGAGCTTGAAGTTGTACTTCTTGAGCATGAACTTAGCGCGGTCAACTCGCACACGGGTGATGTATTCTGCTAGCGTCATGTGGCCTTGTTGACGGAACATTCGCGACAAGTGGTTCGATGAAATGCTAAAGCGCGAGGCGATGCTGTCTCGGGTGATTTGGCGGTGGAAGTTCTCTTGAATGTAGATACAAATCCCCTGATACACATCCTGAACTCGGCTGTGAGATTTTTCGACAGGCGCATCCAACATCGTCTTACTGTATTGAAGTAGCGCTTGCAGCAATAACTCATCCATAGGCTGCTTGTTACTCTCCCTCGCGAGTGAGCTGAGCGCTTCTAGAATGTTATCAATCGCAAAGCCAGAGCGAGTCTGAATACTGTGCTTTTTAATATCGTAAAAACTCTCCTCACCTTTGCGTTTGCTCACCAAACTTAAACCCAGCTGACGACGACCAAACAACATACTTAACACTGAACAGTCAGTGTCCCAATTGGGTTTATTCCAACAGTTGGGTGGGATGAAAATCGCGTCTCCGGCTTTGGCTATAACGTTGGTGATCTTGCGGTCATGGCTTTCCATTTCATTAATATACTCTCCGTCTAGCACCAGCTCTAAGCGCGGAAAGTTCACCTGATAACTGCATGCTGAAGGTGTATGAAAATCTCCAGCAAACCAGATGTTATGAAACGGTTCTCGCTCATTTAACACAGACGAGATTAAGTCATGAAATATCATTATTCGAACTCTAGTGGGCAGCAATAAGGCTACGGGAATAGATATACCCCTTAGTGAAACATAGCGCTATTGAGCAAAATCACAATTTGAGATCTAGGTTACAAAAATCCAGTCGTGGAAATAAATCTCCAGTCACAAATCTGATATAGCACGTAATCCCCCTGAGAACCCAACACGCTGCAGCCCTTATAAATAAAAGCCTAAGCACCTCAAAACCGCTGTCAACAGTGATCGAAAAACGCACCACTAACCGATCAAAATCACACTCCATTTAGAACGCATCAATCATCCAGTAAATGCATTTTTTCTTCACTACAGAAGGTAAGCCGTAGATTCCAGAATACCCCTAATAAAATAAAAAAGAGTAGGGGTTCATTATGATCACAACATTGATCAATCAAGATTTGATTAAGCTTTCGCTTAGCGCTGATTCAAAAGAAGAAGTATTCAAAGAGCTGATAGACGTGCTTTATGCACAAGGTCGAATTTCAGACAAAGCACAGTTCCTTGCCGACATTAAAGCTCGTGAAGAGCAAGGTAATACCGGGTTTGAAGAAGGCATTGCTCTACCACACGCGAAAAGCAGCGCGGTGATCAAACCCGCGGTTGTTATCGGCGTCCACAAGCAGGGCATCGAGTACGGTGCCGATGACGGCCAGCCATCAAAACTGTTCTTTATGATTGCGTCTCCCGATGGCGGCGACAACCATCACATTGAAGTACTGGCAGAGCTTTCTTCAAAACTGATTGAAGAAGGTTTTATCGAAAATTTCATGAATGCTGACTCTGAACAAGCGGCGTTGGAACTGCTGCTGACGAAACCAGAGCCAGTTCAAACCGAAGAGATAACAGAAAAACAAGGCTTCATCATAGGTGTGACAGGTTGCCCAGCTGGCGTGGCGCACACCTATTTGGCAGCAGAGGCGTTAGAGAAAGGCGCAGCAGCACTTGGCTACGATGTTAAGGTTGAAACCAACGGTTCTATCGGCGTTAAAAACAGCCCTACTCAAGAAGAAATAGAACGTGCCGACGCGATTGTCGTGGCTTGTGACAAGCAAGTCGATATGGCTCGCTTTGCTGGCAAACGTGTTATCTGCACCAACGTAAAAGCACCAATCAAAGACGCGCAAGGCTTGATTAAACAAGCACTCAACGCGCCAATCTACCAAGCAGAACAAGCGCCGACCAATCAATCCGTTGCCGAAAAAGCCTCACAAGCGCGTTCAGACCTTTATCGTTACTTGATGAATGGCGTATCACACATGATTCCATTCGTAGTGACGGGCGGTCTATTGATTGCCCTAGCCCTAGCGATTGGTGGTGAGCCAAGCGAATCTGGCATGGCAATTCCTGCTGGTAGCATGTGGAACCAAATCCTAGAAGTGGGCGTGGTTGCCTTCACCCTAATGATCCCAATTTTGGCTGGCTACATTGCTTACGCGATTGCTGACCGCCCTGCTCTAACCCCAGGCTTGATTGGCGGTTGGATTGCCAACAATGGCTCTTTCTATGGCGCTGACGCAGGTACAGGCTTCATTGGCGCAATCATCGCCGGTCTATTAGTCGGTTACTTCGTTAAGTGGATTACCTCGTTTAACTACCACAAATTCGTTCAGCCGCTTGTGCCTATCATGATCGCTCCGATCACTGGTTCTCTATTCATCGCAGGTCTGTTCATCTTCGTCATTGGTGCTCCAATTGCTGGATTGATGGATGCGCTTACTGCGCTGCTAACCAGCATGAGCACAGGTAACGTGGTACTACTTGGCATCGTCTTGGGTGGTATGGCTGGCTTTGATATGGGTGGCCCGTTCAATAAAGTCGCGTTCCTGTTCTCGGTTGGCATGATTGCTAGTGGTCAAACTCAATTCATGGGTGCAATGGCATGTGCAATTCCTGTGGCTCCACTTGGTATGGCTATCGCAACCAGAATCGGCCGTAAGTTTGACCTGTTCGAATCTTCTGAAATTGAAGCAGGCAAAGCTGCAGGTGCGATGGGCTTAGTGGGTATCTCTGAAGGTGCGATTCCTTTCGCCGCTCAAGACCCAATGTCAGTTATCCCTGCCAACGTACTTGGCTCAATGACAGCTGCGGTTATGGCGTTTTCATTTGGCATCACCAACAGCGTTGCTCACGGTGGTCCAGTCGTAGCTCTACTTGGCGCAATGAACTACCCACTGCTAGCACTGGTGTGCATGGCGTCTGGTGCGGGCGTAACTGCGGTTACTTGTATCGCGCTTAAAAATCTACGCAAAGCCAAGCTAACAACAGCAGCGGCTTAAGCCATTTCAACTCCAATGGCTTGAGCCCACTCTACTCTCACATTTCATTAGGCCGAGTAGAGCTCAAGCCATGTTTCCTTTCATAGTGATTTCGATGTCTGATTTTTCTTTAGCGAACGATTCGTTCGCGCAACGCTTTTTCTACCCTATGACCAACGTAATTCAAAACTACGCATGGGGTAGCCCGTCTTCATTCAGCCAACTGTTTGGTATTGATAACCAGTCTGGTGAGCCACAAGCAGAGATCTGGATGGGGGCTCACCCGAATGGTTGCTCAATGGTGACCGACAATGGTCAGCAAACCACGTTGTCGAACTTGATTTCTAAGAATCTAAACCTGTTTCTAAGCGAGAAAGTCGCGAGTCGTTTTGGCGAGCTACCATACCTTTTTAAGGTGTTGGCAGCGGAGAAAGCGCTGTCTGTACAAGTACACCCAAACAAGAAACAAGCCGAATCTGGCTATGCTCTAGAAGAGCAGCAAGGCATTCCAATGACCGCGGGCAACCGTAATTACAAGGATGCCAACCACAAGCCAGAACTGGTGTATGCCCTAACCGACTACACGGCGATGAATGGCTTTAGATCGATAAGCGAGATCCTCGAACATTTTCATTACCTCGATATTCCAGAGTTGCATTCGATGGTCAACGATCTCGAGGGTGACCAAACTCCCAATGGATTAGCCTGTTTCTTTGCAAGCTTGTTGTCTCTGGAAGGTGAGCAAAAAGGCATGGCGTTAACCATGCTACAGATGAAGGCTAAGCTTTCTGATAAACGTGTATTCCAATTGATTTCAGAGCTTGAAGCTCAATACCCTGGTGATGTCGGCTTGTTCGCTCCACTGCTATTGAATGTGATTACCCTAAAACCAGGGCAAGCCATGTACCTTGATGCCGAAACGCCTCACGCTTACATCAAAGGCACAGGCTTAGAGATCATGGCGAACTCAGACAATGTACTGCGTGCCGGGTTAACGCCTAAGTACATGGACGTGAATGAGCTTGTCTCTTGTACTCGATTTAATGAGAAACCTGCGGATAGATTACTGCTAAGCCCGATAGAGCAAGGTGATGTGATGGAATACCAAATTCCAGTCGAGGATTTTAAGTTTTCTATCGTGCAAAACTCACATCAACGACAGGTCACGACCGAAGGTGCCGAGATCCTATTGCCTCTCGATGAATCTATGGTGCTCACTCATCAATGTGGTGAAACCTGCGTAATTGAGAAAGGCCAGTCGGTGTTTATTCCTGCTTATGCTGAGAGTTACAAACTGGACTGCGTTGGACGTGTAGCTCGCGCTTATAGCTAGCTCTCTAGCAACTCACAAGACACTCTTCATGCCCTGCTTTTGCGGGGCATTTTTGTTTCTACAGTTTTTTCGTTTTCTACAGCTCTTTTCTTCCTACAGAAAGTTATTTCAACACCGAAATACACCATCAAATATGACCCATCTCACACTGGATGAATGATGCAAATCACACTTAATTTTGCTTGGTACAAATGTACAGTGAAGGGCTTTTATTTGCTATTTCGCGAATCAGGTTAATCCATTAATTTTAATTCAAGAACTTCAATAGTGAATGAGTTAATAAATGATCACACAGCTAACTAACGTCAACTTAATTAATAACAACCTTCAAGCGAATAATAAAAAAGAACTGTTTGAAGAATTGGCAGGCATGTTATTTGAAAACAAACGAATCAGTAATAAAGAAACCTTCTTGGCAGACATCGAAATTCGTGAATCTCAAAGCATTACCTCAATGGACGGCATCGCTTACCCACACTCAAAAAGCAAGTCAGTAACTGAGCCTGCGATTGCTGTCGGTGTTAAGCGTGAAGGCATTGAGTATGGCGATGAAGACGGCATTAATCCAACCGTGTTTTTTATGATCGCTTCACCAGACAACGGTGCTGACCATCATATTTATGTACTACAAGAACTATTTGGAAAATTCAGTGATGACTTTATCCAAAATATCCATAACGCAAAAGATGAACATCAAATCCTTAATATTTTAATTAATTCATAAGGCGTAGACAATTATGAGCACCCTAGCAAACCAAGCTACGAATACCAGTAGCAATTCTAATAAAACAAATAAGAATAGTAGTAGCGACTATAAAAAAATCCTTAGTACCATGAAAGGTCACCTGCTTTTTGGTACATCACACATGCTGCCTTTCATCGTAGCCGGTGGTGTTCTGTTGGCTTTAGCGGTAATGGCATCAGGTAAAGGTGCAGTTCCAGCAGACGGCTTGCTGGCAGACATCTCTAATATCGGTATCAAAGGCCTTGTTCTTTTCCCAATCATTCTTGGCGGCTTTATTGGTTACTCAATTGCAGATAAACCAGCACTAGCACCTGCGATGATCTCTTCTGGCATCATGGCAGACATGGGCGGCGGCTTCCTTGGTTGTATCGTGGCTGGCTTTATTGCAGGTGGCGTGGTACTTCAACTTAAGAAGATCCCACTTTCTACCAACATGACAGCGTTAGGTGCGTACTTCATCTACCCGCTTCTAGGCACATTAATCTCTGCAGGTATCGTACTGTGGGGCATCGGTGAACCAATCAAGCTGTTCATGTCATCAATGAACGAGTTCCTAGCGTCAATGGCTGGCGCATCTAAGATGGTTCTAGGCACAATCCTTGGTGGTATGACGGCATTTGATATGGGCGGCCCTATCAACAAAGTAGCAACCCTATTTGCTCAAACTCAAGTAGACACACAACCATGGCTAATGGGCGGCGTRGGCATTGCGATTTGTACACCACCTCTAGGCATGGCACTGGCGACGTTCCTATTCAAAAACAAGTTCTCTAAACAAGAACAAGAAGCAGGTAAAGCGGCTGCAATCATGGGTTCTATCGGTATCTCTGAAGGCGCTATCCCGTTCGCAGCGAACGACCCAATGCGCGTACTTCCTTCAATTGTTGCCGGTGGTATCGTTGGCTGTGTGTTCGGCTTCATGACAGACGTTCTACTGCACGCACCATGGGGCGGCCTAATCACTGCGCCAGTATCAAGCAACATTCCTATGTACGTAGTGGGTATTGCACTTGGCTCATTAACTACAGCCGTTATCGTTGGCTTCTGGAAACCTGTCGCGGTAGAAACAGACGAAGACATGACTGAAGCGCCAGTACAAGCTCAAACAGCGCCTGTAGCAGGCGAAGGCGAGTACGACATCGTAGCAGTAACATGTTGCCCTTCTGGTGTTGCACACACCTTCATGGCAGCAAAAGCACTAGAAAAAGCAGGCTTAGCAGCAGGCCTTAAGATTAAGGTAGAAACACAAGGTCAAAACGGTATTCAGAACCGCATCAGCGACCTAGATGTTGCGAACGCAAGGTTGGTTATTTTGGCTCACGATATTCAAGTGAAAGACGCTCACCGCTTTGCTAACGCGAACGTGATTGAGTGTTCAACTAAGGAAGCAATGAAGAAAGCTACACAGATGGTCACCGCATAAACTTATTAGCTCCACCTCTAGAGTCCTTCCCCCAAGGGCTCTATTTTTAACTTTCGCAACAGAAACAAGATCTACTTATACAATCGTCTTTAGATAAAGCTTATAACCAATGCTATAAGCCTACACCTGAAGGAATTATGGCTGTAAAGGTGTCAGTCGTACAATCTTTGGTAACGCATATAACGCTAAACTAACTAAGACACACCGTTGCACCTCTATTTAAACCATTGTATCTCAGATATAAAACTCAACTTGAACTGAGGGTACTGAGAACTGGTAATCTATCTTCCACGCCCGTTATAACTGCCTTTCCATACGTAGAAGCCCCCAAACCTCACCGTCGAAAGAGCGAGTACTATTTTCAATTGATATCACTGAAAAACCCAATGACTCATAACAGTTCTTCGCCACTGTGTTTTGGTCAAACACTGCAAGTGATAACACGCTAGCGTTGTACTTTACTTTCGCTAATTCAACTAATTTACCCAGCATTAGCTTAGAGGTACCCTGACCACGAAAACCACTTGATACGAATACTCTACAAATTCGGAAATGGGAATCGGCTACTTTGACAAGTTCAACATAGCCAGCAGTTTCCCCTGAAACAACAAAGATAAAAGGGAGCACTTCAGGCTGAGAACAATGTTGGCTAATTTGCTCGAAATCCAAGGGAAATTCGAACTTTGGACCACCCCATAGATAGTTCAATTTGCCCGAATCAATCCAGCCAATAAGTAACTCATAGTCTTCCTTTTCAAATAATCTAAGTTCCATTTTTTCCTCAAAGGTTATAACGCTAAGCTAACGTGCTAAAAACCTTGGCATATACTTTTGCGAAGCAAAAATGCCAAGCGTTTTTAGTCACTGTTAAGCGCCTTGTTATGCATTTCTTTGATAGTGCTCGCGGTGGTATTTAATGAACCGAATGTCAATTTTGTGTTTATTGGAAACCGTTAGCTTACCTTGCAGTCCAATCAGAGTTAGGTCATCTGCAATAGTGAAACCACCATTGTCAAACATCACATGGTGGTTGGGGCACAAACATAAGATGTTATGTTCACTATCGGGACCATTATGAGGTTCACCGAGTGGCATAATATGAGCAGCTTCAGCATATAGGCCAGCAGTAGTTTGGATAGCTAACCCACAAATTTGGCATTCATAGTTGTACCACTGTTTAACATTTAAAGCCTTCTGATAATCGCGTACAACTCTGTTGGATGTGGAAGACTTTCTTTTTGGTGATTTATATTGGCCTGGAGGTTCCTGTACATCATTATCTATCGCAACTGTATCGTGAGCAACTAAGCGGTATCGCCAAATAATAAAGCCAGCTTTACCTGTTTCCTTCCAGTAATCCTCAACGAGATATAGACCTGAGTATTGATAACCTGAGTCCGGACTATATTCACTATTATGTTTGTGTCCTCGCGTCACTCGAACGGGTAAGCCTTCAGTTTTACTTTTAGCAAGAGCAAGATTAACTGAGTCTAAAATTTGGTCTGCAACCTGCTTCTTTTTGGTATCCTGGCCGCCAGCTCCGGTGTAAATTATTACATCACCAAAATCTTCATCATCTTCATAGCCACCAGATAATACTATTGAACCCGCCCCCTGATACTTTGAACCACTTATTCCAGCGACTAAGGGTCCATGAACACCAGCTTTAGAAAGTGTGTCTCTACTTTCAAACTTCCTGCCTATTTCAACACCCGAAATATGACCAAATACTCTTTTTTTCAAATATTACCTCCGAATGCATAACGCCTTGTTAAGGTGTGAAGCACGCAACCACGACACCTAATTTGACCACCGTAAACACTAAACGTGACCCAAACCAAAAATGCCAAGCGTGCTGAATCGATCTTAAATCGTTTGTTATAAATATGGTTACGATGAACTATCAATCTTACTCCACATCGCGTGAAACCCCATTTTTGACAGTTTTTGGTTATGAGACTGCTCCAATATCGAAAAACGAACAAAGTAAAACAGAGAGATACAGCAAAGCGAGAATTTACTTTTGGGCTCCATATCTTTCCAATTTATACCTTCATCTAGCCCAAAAACACCTAGGTCATGAGCCAATTTATGAATTTTTTGACGATGTTCAGATGAAAATGAATCATAAAAATTATTCATTCGATTTTTATCTATGGACTGTCCTAGATTGTGCGCAAAATCGTTACGCATTTTACCCAAGCACACAAGTGGCGCTTTCAATTCTGAAGCAATTCCGAGAGCTAAAGAAAGATGTACACGAGAAAAATAATCTAGTCGCATCTGTTTCAAGTGAGATGGTTCAGGGAACGAACTTTCAAGGAAATTAACAACAAGATGCTCAATATGTATATGTGTGTATATCACAGACTCGATGTCTGATTTATCAAGCAATAGGTCTTTAAAATCAACTTCATTCATGCCAATTCCCAATAATATTTATAACGCCGCATTAAGGTGGGAGCATGTGAACACAAAAGAAATAAAAATCAATACCTTAAGTTGAATTTCAATATATTTACTTTTCACATGTAGTAAATGTGTAGCCATACAACCTAATGTAAAATGCATCCCTGCTAGCATCCTTGCTTTTCCATGAACAAAAAAGGTTTACTACCTTCGTATAGTCTTAGTTTGAGATAGTTAGCGATTGAGTATTTGGACTGTCACAGTTAACGATTGAGTCACAATGCTGGCTCAAAATTTTATTGCCTGATCACTTGTGGCATTAAATACTTATTGTCCAGTACCTTTTGTGTCGGTTCATATAAGCGCATATGTAAATAAAAATCACCTTTGGGCGTTGGCAACCAGTTACATTGCTTATCTTCCGGTTGCTGATACTGAATACATACTGGTAAAGTCCCATCTTCAGCAAACTTTAGTTCTTCTTTTCTATTGGTAGAAATAGAATAACGGTCTATTTCGTTCTCCACCATAAATAGATTTTCAGCGTCATACATCGTTAGAGACCAGAATGCATCAGCAGGCGCGTCGACAGGCATTGTTATTCTGTAWTTAGACTGGCCTGACAATTGCTGACCGTTAGAATCTGTATATCGGTTAGGGTATAACGCTCGCTCGGGTACATTTAGCCCTGCCGCGCGCAAATTAATACTGGCTCGACTTAAGTAGTCATGACCATAACGGCCACCCTCAAACATCATAGACCAACCATTATTTGTCGTCCCGACGCTTCGACCTGCGT
Organism: Vibrio makurazakiensis; assembly: GCF_050337375.1. NCBI lineage: Bacteria > Pseudomonadati > Pseudomonadota > Gammaproteobacteria > Vibrionales > Vibrionaceae > Vibrio > Vibrio makurazakiensis. Next base: position 14,457 of record NZ_JAKJSW010000087.1, read on the forward strand.
ATTGAATTATTTTTTTAGCAGATTTAATTCCTCGCAATAACCCTTGTTTTTGAGCGTATGTCAGTTTATTCGCATCGAAAGGCTCTTCATTACCTATCCCTATATATTTAAACTGCTCTACGATGGCCGCATCTTCAGGGAGAGGGTTTTTCCTAATTTCTCTATCAATTAAAGCATACCAATTCAGACCATCAGGTGTTGTCATTGGAGGAACACCACTATCAGCTTTCGTTAACTTAACCGGGTTATGTTCATCGCCTAGCTCTGACAGCGGATATGTAATGAATTGATTGTGGACAGAAAGCGCATCAGGTTGGTCCTTCATGCCGAAGACACCTGTTCGGTGAATAAGCCATAACATAGGTGTTCGCGACTCTACTACATGGTCTATACCTTTTGGACGCTTGCCTTCCCACCCTTTATTAACTAACAAAATTTTACTACCTTCGATGCCAATATTATCTGCATAGAGATCTGTAATGGAATCTGAATACGCATCAAGAAGTTGTACAATATAGTAGCGGCTTTCCGTTGGGGGTACTTCTATAACCATTGGACCTACGAGGTTTAGGTCATAGTGAGCTTGAGAATACAATGTATCATTATTTACTGTAGGCACAATTCTATCTTGTGGACCAGCAAGACGTAATGTTTTCCCCATTTGGTTGATAGGTGCTAAAGCGTTATCTGTTGGCTGAGTTACCGATGTAGAGGTCTGCCTTACAGCTGCTACTGTAAGTGGACCAGCCCCATATATAAATGCTTGTACACCCAAATGGTACGCCAACTCTTCTTCCACATTAAATCTATCTTGTGCAAAAATAGGTGTGCTCAATAGAAACGCTGCAGCAAGTACGGACACGTTTTTTTTCATCTCTAAACCTCAATTTTTATCTTCATGGATAGCATAACCTTCCACTTATTCATCTAATTTTTAGAACTGACCAAGCATACTCTGYGGATTACAGTTGATAATTGAACTCAATTCTATGCCCACCATCTTCAAAGGCATTGTTCTCAGACCAGTTGGCAAAATAACGCACGTTAAACTTAGGATTGACCTGATAAGAGAGGGATATTTCATGATTTAGTACATTATCATCCCCTTCCATAGCTTGGTTTTGGTACTCATCGGAGCCTGACAAAGTTGAGGTCCACATTGGGTTATAGTTAAACCAAATGTCTTCTGTTAACTCCAACTTGGAATATGCGCCAACAACAGCAAACGTGCCGGGGATTGTATAACCACCCACTTTACGACCATCGTCTAAAATAGTGTTACCAAACGCTACCCCTGCTCCAGCTAGAGGGTAGAAGCTCAATGGCCCTAACTTGGGCAATGCTTGAATAAAACTGTATGAAGCGGTTCCGGCTTCATTACCTACGTCATAATTAACATCGACTTGAAAGGCTCTTCCATTTGTCAGATTAACTTCAAAATTTCGATACCTTAGTGAATCAACGCTGTTGTCTAATAGATCTTCGTCACTGTTGAAACCAGTCACATCACCTAAAAAGCCTTTCACTTCGAAAACATTCATGCCGGCCAAATTGTCTTCGCCAGTATCGTATGATTTACCTATTTTCAGGTTTAATCCCTTGTCCGTTGCGCCAACACCGACTTGAGTAAATACAGCTAACGGGTCAGACATGTCCTGAACATTTTCTTCAGCGAGACTTATTGGGACATAGAGTGATGGCAGGATACTTAATAGGCATAAATGTTTAGCTAATGAAGGTTGACGCTGTGGATAATTGTCTTTCAATTTATAGTTCCAAATGTTGTTTTGTTGGAACCAATAATAACGACACAGCTCTGACCTTAAGGGGTCGAGTAAATGACATTTTAGTCATTTTGGGGAATCAGTTAACTCTTGGGAAAGTAATAGAAAACACCGCGCTTTCGGATCACCTCTCCCAGATTTAGAAATAACAGTACCTGTTTAAAACTTTCAAGACGGTGGAAAGAACAAGTCAATAACTACCAGTCAAAGTAAAGCAAGGGGAAGGAATGAAGTAACTCTATATTGAAATAGAACTTAGGTTGAAATACCGCCAACTAAGGTGGCTTATTCATTGTTGCATTCAGTTTGAACGTAACCAAGGGTTAGGRTGAACGTCGTTTTTCCATTTTGAGATACCACAGCTACATTTCCATTATGTAATTGAGCAATTGATCGAGTTATGGGTAGCCCTAAACCAGAACCTGAACTAGAAGAATGAACTCTTGATTTATCAACACGGTAGAACCGTTCAAAAAGATGAGGGATAGAAGCGGCTGGAATTATATCCCCTTCATTTGTCAGCGACAGTTTAGTTTTCAGGCTACATTTTTGTATCTGTATTTTAATCGTACTATGCTCTCGACTATGCCTAACAGCATTAGACAGGAGATTACCAATAGCACGTTTAATCATGTTTTTATCCCCTATAAATTCAGCATCACCTACAACCTGAAACTGCAAAGACTTTTCTTCAGCCGCTAACTCATAATACTCTACAAGATCCCTAGAAACTTGGCATAGGTCGAAGGACTCAATAGTTTTCAATAAAAGGTTATGCTCTGACTTTGCAAGATATAACACGTCAGAAATTGTTTTAGATAATCTAGTTAACTCTTCAGAAGTTGAAACTAATATATCTTGATATTCTTCTAATGAGCGCCCTTTAGAAAGTGCCACATGTGTTTGCGTCATCATATTTGCAATAGGGGTTCGTAATTCATGAGCAATATCAGATGAAAACTCAGATAGTCGTTCGAAGTCACCTTCTAATCTATCAAGCATGTCATTGAAACTAATGACTAATGGTAAAAGTTCTGTTGGGAAGTCATTGTTTGAAATGCGAACATCAAGCCTATTGGTTGATACTGTTCGAACGCGACTTTCTAACTTATGAAGAGGTTTCAACTCTTTATTTACGACTAACCACCCTAAGAGGCCACAGATTAAACTAGCGATAATCGTTGTAAATACAAGAAT
>NZ_JAKJSW010000088.1:0-17330 GCF_050337375.1 Vibrio makurazakiensis
GTATGATACCACTAGTATTTTATTTTGCTTGTAGGAAAAGGATAGACAATGGAACAACTGATTCGTGATGAAATGCGTGTGCTTCCATCAATTGAACCCCACTTCGAAATCGATCGTCGTGTTGAGTTCATTAAAACAAAACTTCAACAATCAGGTTGTAAGTCTCTGATCTTGGGTATCAGCGGTGGCGTAGATTCCACAACATGTGGTCGACTTGCTCAGCTTGCTGTTAATAGCCTTAATGAGTCATCTTCAAGCAATGACTACCAATTTATCGCCGTTCGCCTACCTTACGGTGAGCAAAAGGATGAAGATGAAGCGCAACTTGCCCTTTCTTTTATCCAACCTTCTCACTCGGTGTCTGTAAATATTAAAGCAGGTGTTGATGGGCTGCATTCAGCTTCTCATATTGCGCTAGAAGGCACAGGTTTACTTCCTGAGCAATCAAGCAAAATTGATTTCGTAAAGGGCAATGTAAAAGCACGTGCTCGTATGGTCGCGCAATATGAAATCGCAGGCTACGTTGGCGGGTTAGTGATAGGCACTGACCATTCAGCTGAAAATATCACAGGTTTCTATACTAAGTTCGGTGACGGTGCTTGTGACTTAGCACCACTGTTTGGCCTAAATAAGCGCCAGGTTCGTGAGCTTGCAGCCACGTTAGGCGCACCAGAGCAATTAGTTAAAAAAGTACCAACAGCCGACCTTGAAGAGCTCGCTCCGCAAAAGGCTGACGAGGATGCTCTAAATTTATCTTATGACCAAATTGATGACTTTTTAGAGGGTAAAGAGGTTTCTCAAGAAGTTTCTGACCGTCTTGTTGGAATTTACAAAGCTACGCAGCATAAGCGTCAACCAATTCCAACGATTTACGACTGATCATAAAGTACTAAAGTGCGCGACTAAACCTTAGCCACTCATTACTTCAAATAGAAAAAGGGCGAGTATTGTTAATATACTCGCCCTTTTATTCTCTTATTTAGCTTTATTAGCTAGAACGACTTAGATTAATCAACCACTTCAATATCGGTTTGTGGAATACAACAGCACGCCAGTACTTGTCCCATATTTCGTTCATCATCTTGAAGAGCTGGCACATCTGGTTGGTGCACTTTTCCAGATTCTAATGTCACTTTGCACGCGCCACAAAACCCAGCTCTACAGCTGTTCGCAATGGATAGTCCTGCAGACTCAGCTTGCTCCAACAATGTCGATTGGTTATTACCTTCGAACAGATAACCATTTAGGCTAAGCTGCAATTGCTTTACTTCTACATTATCTTGCTGACTTACACCGAACGCCTCTTGGTGGTAATGCGCAGGAGAAAGCCCGAGCTGAATTAGCATAGACTTAGCATTTTTCATAAAGCCATCAGGGCCACACACAAATGCTTGTCTGTGGTGAAGTTCTTCAATTTTCGCCAAATGTGCCACACTCAGACGACCACTCAAGCTATCCCATTCCTTTGAAGGTTGACTCAAAGACAACATAACCTTCAAATTAGGATGCTGTTTCTTAATCAGTTCAAGTTCTTCACGGTAAGGAATATCTTCTTCACTACTGCATTGATGGTAAAAGACCACATCTTGTATCTGATTATTATCAGCAAGGTAACGCAGCATTGATACCATCGGAGTAACACCACTACCTGCCGATAAGAGCAAAAGTGGTTTTTGTGGGTTGTCTTCTAAATAAAACGCCCCTTCCGGTGATTGTGCTTTTAGGGTGTCGCCAACTTGTAGGTGGTCTTGTAACCAGTTAGACACTCGTCCACTATCAACACGCTTAACAGAAATAGCTAAACGGCCAGGGCGAGATGGACTAGATGATAAAGTGTAGCGCCTTGCTACATGTTCACCATTAACAGAAATTTCGATCGGTAGATGTTGCCCAGGTTGGTAGCTTGGCGTTTCGCCCTTGCTTGGCTCTAACCAAAATGTCGTAAAATCACGAGCAACTTCTTCTCGCTCAACACATGTGAGTAACAAAGACTCCTGCCAGGTGTCTTCATACACTTCTTTATCTTTGGTTTCGAGTACTTCGATAGGGTCGCCAACACGAATTAGACCTTCATTTTTAGCAACAAGGTTTTGACCAAAGAAAACGCCACCACGTTCATTCGCACGGAAAGTGGAAAAAGTATTCAACGGCTCTTTGGTTGGCCTAAATTCACCTTTATCAACGTCAACGGTTGTTAGTATGCAACGCTCACAAGCTTTAACCGCTTCAAACTCTACCTCGCCAATACGAATTCTTTTCCAGCTATCTTCAATAAAAGGTTCGTTACCCGATACAACTAGGTTCGTACGGAACTGATCCATACTGTGCTCTTCAGGGCTTCGACGGTTTAGCTCATCTAATGAGGCTTGGCTGATAACTAAGAGTGGATAGCCATCTGCAAAGCTCACGTTGTGGCCGAGTTTTTCTCGGATACGATTAGACTGCTCGCCCGTAAAAAGAAGTTCTACACGTATGCCAAGTACATCACTGAACCAGTCATCCGCTTCGTCTGTTGTGGTGAAAGCATTAAAGTTATCTTTCCACACTGTCGCCGGGGTTTCTTGCATTTTGAATTGAGCGTAGCGGACAAATAAGGGCTTAGCATCTGGGTAAGTAAAGACAATACCATCAGCAAGTAAGCTAGAGCTTACCTTAACCATCTTAGGGTACTTACGTGCTGTGACCATATTTCCGTCAGCCAACGCCAACATAAACCGGCGGTCAAAGCTCAAACCTTGCTTTTCTACCCATGAAGTCGACAGAGAAATTCCACCAACCGATTTAACCGGAAACACATTAATTTGCGACAAAGACGACTGAAACATAACTAATCCAATGTTGTAATTTTAAGGGCATGCTAACAAAACGTTGTTGCTAGTTAAATATGTTACTTCTTACGCTTACAAAAAGAGCCAAAGCGTTGTTCCGACTTGAGTAATCGATTACAAAAAAACACTTTACAACTCAGAACGAGACTGAGATGTTATGACACTCACATTCATAAGCTTATGAGAGCCTCTGCTCTCGCATTAAAGGGAATTATTTATGAACAAGCTAGTACTGATCATTCTATGTGTACTGTTACCGCCTCTGGGTGTATTTTTTGCTCGCGGAGTAGGTAAAGACCTACTCATCAACATCGTATTAACGATTTTCTTCTGGGTTCCGGGAATGATTCATGGCTTATGGGTCGCTACTCGCTAACCTAAAAACCATTCAAACCGTAATTCATAAACGAGCCTGCCTAACCGCAGGCTCGTTTTGTATCTGCTCGCTTATATAACACCTACCGAAATCGCTTTCTCCGAGTGAGGAACGTACACCTAGCCCTTATTGGTAAAAATAGGATGAAATATTGTGGGTTTTCCTCTATCATCCTGTCGCCTAAACGGAAGCGATTGCTTTCACAGATTTCGTATCGTTTAGGCTCCAATCACAACACAATTCAATTGGTGGGAGCTTTCAATGACACAACTTACGATTACTCGTCCTGACGACTGGCATGTTCATCTTCGCGATGGCGATGTGCTAACAGATACTGTTCGCGATATCAGCCGTTACAATGGCCGAGCGTTAATCATGCCAAACACTATCCCACCGGTAACTGATACCGAAATGGCAATTGCCTACCGTGACCGCATCATGGCGCAAAAGCCTAGTGAGCAATTTGAGCCACTAATGGCACTTTACCTGACAGATAACACAACACCTGATGAAATTCGCAAAGCAAAAGCTTCTGGTGCAGTTGTAGCCGCTAAGCTTTACCCAGCAGGCGCGACGACAAACTCTGACTCAGGTGTAACGTCAGCGAAGAAGATCTACCATGTACTTGAAGCAATGCAAGAAGTGGATATGTTGCTGCTTGTTCACGGTGAAGTAACTGCTCACGATGTTGATATTTTCGACCGTGAAAAAGAATTCCTAGACACAGTTCTAGCACCAATTGTGAACGACTTCCCTAACCTGAAAATTGTTCTAGAACACATCACAACAGCTGATGCAGCAAACTTCGTTAAAAACGCAAACGACAATGTCGCAGCAACGATCACTGCTCATCACCTGCTATATAACCGTAATCACATGTTAGTTGGTGGTATTAAGCCACACTTCTACYGCCTGCCAATTCTTAAGCGCAACACCCACCAGATCGCGCTAATTGAAGCAGCGACAAGCGGCAGTAAAAAATTCTTCCTAGGAACAGACTCTGCGCCACACGCTAAAGGCGCAAAGGAGTCAGCATGTGGTTGTGCAGGTTCATACACAGCGCACGCAGCCGTTGAACTGTACGCTGAAGTGTTCGAGCTAGAAGGTAAGATTGAGAACCTAGAAGCTTTTGCAAGCCACAATGGTCCTGACTTCTACGGTATCCCACGTAACACAGACACAATTACTCTAGTGAAAGAAGAATGGAATGTTGCTGAAACGATGCCTTTCGGTTCAGACATCGTTGTGCCAATCCGTGGCGGTGAAACTATCGCTTGGGCAGTAAAGTAACGCTTAAATAGAAAGTAATTCAGCCCTACGACTGAAAACAAAAGCCTTAGCCCATGGTTAAGGCTTTTTGGGTTCAGCTACCTTGCTAACACGACTATCACTCACCGCATATTTCAATTCACTTTAAAGCCCTGTCAAATTTACCCTCTAATTCCCATCAGCACTTCTAAACAATGAAATTGGTCTAGACTTTAAACCGTATCGCTCATTCAATGCTTGTATTGGTCTGCCTATGGAATTTCTTTTAGATATCAGAACACTGTGCATCATTATCGTTATTCTTTCTTTTACCTATTTCATAGGCTTAATACTGATCCAACGAATTCAGGAGTACATTCCTGGGTTAATCACTCTTGCGTTTGCAATTTTGATGTTCACTATCGGCTTTGCATTATTGAGCTTTGGTAATAACAGTCCTTTCTGGTTATCAAAAATTCTTGCCAACGTTACCATCGCACTCGGATTCGCGTTAATCGTGCACAGCTTATGTCAGTTCAGAGGTTCTTCATTCCTTTATTCTATAATCGGCTTCTCATTACTCCCAGTCGTAGGCTTTCTATTCATCTATTTCAGTTTATTTTCTGTATCTACAACCGCCAGAAYCATTACGATTAGTGCTTATATCAGCGTATGTYGCGGTATGAGCGCCATCATTATGTTAAAAGGGGAAGTCAGTGACCTCCGCTTAGCCACCTACTTATTAGCAGGTGTCTTTGCGGGTAACAGCCTATTCATGCTGGTCAGATCGGGCTTAACCGTCATTGAACCAGATATCGATAACTTCCTGTTGGCTGGTAACATTCACCAACTTTCCTTTCTAATGATGGTTATTTTAATCATCACCCTCGGGTTTACTTTTACATGGATGATCAACGCTCGCCTCGTCGCAGCAATCTACAACACTTCTATGAAAGACAGCCTTACTCAAATATACAATCGCCGCGCAATGGAGGAAATAGTTCCAAGAGAGCTCGCCCGCTCCCATAGGCATAACACAGAGCTTTCGGTGATCATCGCAGATATAGACCATTTCAAAGATATTAACGACAATTTTGGTCACCATATCGGCGATAAAGTACTTAGAGGTATGGGCTCAATCCTAAAGCGTAAGCTCCGTAGACAAGACCTTGCATTTCGCTATGGAGGCGAGGAGTTTTTGATTTTATTGCCCGATACTAATGTAACGAACGCTGTAAAGGCCGCTCACAAGCTTAGACAGACTATCGAAAGACAAAGATTCGCTTCAGGGAAGAAAGGGAAATGGACTGCGAGCTTTGGCGTCTCACAGCTTAACTGCGATGAAGATTGGGATTCTGTCATTCAAAGAGCAGATGAAGCACTTTATCAAGCTAAACATAATGGTCGTAATACCGTGATAAGCGCGAAAGATGATTCTCCTGAGATCCCAGACTGAATCATTAGTCCATTACTTGAATTTCCGACCTTCGATAATAGAACCTAATATCAGTTGCTTGATCGCGACTCGCTGATTATCCTCTCTAGCATTACTTGATGACACAATATAGGCAAGGCAATGCAAAGTAGTTACTCGTACCCAATTGGAACTCCTGGACAAAAGTGGCAACAGCCAGAGCGTGATGCATGGCGAGCACAAACCACCATCAAACGTGAATATCAGCAAGAAGTCGTGCCTAAAATTAAAGCGCTAGCGTCTCGCTTCGATGTAGAGCAATACGGTTCACTCAGCTATGATCCAAGCCGCTTCCCACTGTTCGCAATTAAAACCAAGAACTGGGACTCAGCAAAGCCAACTGTTCTAGTGACTGGTGGTGTTCATGGTTACGAGACTAGCGGCGTACATGGCGCTCTCAAATTTGTAGAAACCCAGGCCGAACAATACTCACAGCACTTCAATATTGTTGTTGCTCCTTGTGTAAGCCCATGGGGATACGAAGTTATCAACCGTTGGAACCCTAACGCGGTTGACCCAAACCGCTCATTTTATGACGGTACTCCAGCAGAAGAATCACAAAACCTACGTTCATTAGTCGCTTCTCTACCTGAAGACGTTCTAGTTCATGTCGACTTACACGAAACGACCGATTCAGATGAAACAGAATTTAGACCCGCACTCGCTGCTCGTGATGGTATTGAATACATTGAAGGCATGATCCCAGATGGTTTCTACACCGTTGGTGACACTGAAAACCCGGTACCAGAATTCCAAGCCGCTGTTATTGCTTCAGTAGAAAAAGTAACGCACATTGCTCCAGCTGATGACCAAGGTAAAATTATCGGTTCTGAAGTAACTCAACATGGTGTAATTAACTACCCAATGAAACAACTAGGCCTATGTGGTGGCGTGACCAACTGTAAATATGGCACAACCACAGAAGTATACCCAGACAGCGAAAAAGTAACGGATGAAGAGTGCAACGATGCACAGGTCGCCGCAATTACTGGCGCACTAGACTTCGTAATTGAACATGAGTTTAGCGTTTAAACCTCTAAAAATTTAACAGCGCCGTTTTTCAAACCCTACATTCATTAAATGTGGGGTTTTATTTTCGAGCTTCCTTTCGATTCAATAGACTAACTTCCCCCACCCCACTTAGTGTCCAAAACTTCATTCTGTAATGAGTATGCTTTTCTTCAAATTCCGTATCTCGCTAGTCGCTTTATGTAAAATTGCTGCCTATAACTATAAGAGCTCAAACTAACAAAACATCTAAATAATTTCATGCCTTGTTAGCAGCAGCGACCAGAGCGTCTAACGGCAAATATAATGGCTTATTTCGCCTTACCTCCTCTAATTTTTCGGATTAAAGGTAAGCTTATGTTTATTAATAATTTATCTATACGGTACAAAATCGCCCTTGGTACTGGGATCCCACTAATACTATTGGTCTTTCTTTCCTTTATTGCTATTACAAGCTCTAACTCACAAGTGAGCTCGAGTGCCATGGTGGATCATACTCACAAAGTCATCCAACAGGCGATGAAAATAGAAGCGGCCGCTGTTGATATGGAAACCGGAATGCGGGGGTACCTCTTAGCTGGAAAAGAAGAATTCTTAGCCCCCTACGTTAATGGCCAAAAATCATTTTCTACATATATTTCAAGCCTAAAGCAGACGGTTAATGATAACCCTGCTCAAGTTCAACGACTCGATGTCATTAACGCTAATATCAATGAATGGATTTCCAAAGTAACTGAACCAGCAATACAGCTTCGACGAGAAATCGGTAATGCCAAAACCATGGATGACATTGCAGACCTCACAACTGAAGCGAAAGGGAAAGTATATTTCGACAAATTCCGCGACCAAATTTCTCTTTTTATTGAACGAGAGCGCTTACTATTAGATCAAAGACAAACGGAAAATAGTGTCAACTTTTCTAATAGCATCATATTGTTGGAGAAGATTAGCGCTAAAGACAATATCAGCCAACGTGAGTTTACCAGCATGGCGGATTTCATTGACGAGCTCGAAATCGCTAGCGACTGGGTTAATCACACTTACCAGGTCATCATGACCGCTCAAAATATCTTAGCCTCCGCCGTTGATATGGAAACTGGAATGCGCGGTTATCTACTTGCTGGAAAACAAGAGTTTTTGGATCCTTACCTACAAGGGAGACAACACTTTGATGAACTTATCGTGGACCAAAAAAACACGGTTTCAGACAACCCTGCTCAAGTCGCACTTTTAGACTCAATGTTCTCTACCATCAGTGAATGGCAATCAAATGTAGTCCAACCCAATATAGCATTACGAACCGATATTGGAGACGCAAAAACAATGAATGACATGGCTGCTTTGATCGGTGAAGCAAGAGGCAAAGTATATTTTGATAAATTTCGAGAGCAGATCAAAGCATTTATCGATATTGAAAAACAACTGATGGTAGAGCGCCAAGCGTCTGCACAGAACGCAGCGAAGAACACCAATACGACCATTTTGGTTGGGTTAGCCATTGCTGTCGTTCTTGGTGTCACCGTATCTTGGGTTGTATTAAATTCAATAGTTAAACCCGTCAGTCAGGTTGCTCGTGGGCTGTCCACTTTAGCCGACGGTAATCTAACGCATACCATCGAGGTCGAGACTAACGATGAACTAGGAAAAATGGCGAGCAGTTACAATCAAGCCGTAATTAAAACTCAGAGTGCGCTTAAGCAAGTGCTGAATACAACCGATGAAGTCGCGGCGGGAGCTAAATCTATCACACACGCGAATGAACTGATGGCACAAGACCTTTCTCAACAAGCAGAACAAGTAGCACAAATTTCAGAGTCCATCGAACAAATAGCAATCAGTATCCAAGAGGTTGCTCAAAAATCTTCCGACGCAACCTCCAGCGCTCAAAATGCTGGCGAAAGTGCAAACTCGGGCGGTGCCGTGGTTAAAAATACGATTGAAGGGATGACCTTAATCAATGAGGCAGTATCGGCCTCTTCGACCAGTGTTGCTGAATTAGGGAAACGAGGTGCTAAAATTGGAGAGATTATCAATGTTATCAACGATATCGCAGAACAAACAAATCTACTTGCGCTCAATGCCGCTATAGAAGCCGCCCGAGCAGGTGAAGCTGGGCGAGGTTTTGCAGTAGTCGCAGATGAAGTCAGAGCACTCGCCGATAGAACCACATCGGCAACCCAAGAAATCACCGTATCCATTGAAGCAATTCAAAACGACACAAAAGTGGCCGTCGATAAGATGGGCTCAGGAATGTCTCATGTACAAGAAGGACTGGTATTGGCTCAAAAAGCGGGGACAAGTTTGGAAGATATTGTTCGAAGCGCACACGATGTCGCAGTAATGATAGATAGCATTGCTGCAGCTTCTGAAGAGCAGTCGTTAGCCAGTAACGAAGTAAGTCAACATGTAGACTCGGTATCAGGGGTATCCAAAAAAGCCAACGAGCAAGCAATTATTGCTGCAACTTCAGCAAAACAACTCGATGAAAAAGCCGCGGGGCTAAAAGTGCTCGTAAATCAGTTTACGGTTTAATATCTGACGTTCTACGTGTACATAATCAGAACGTAAATAAGCTGAATAGCATAAATGAAGTTGCTAAAAGGAAAAAGGCTATACACTTTACGGGTGCACGACTTTTTGACTTAAGGTTTGTAGTGACAACAACAAATCTTCCAATACCGGGCCACTAGCATGACGCCGTGATACTAAACAGCCCATAGGGGTAAGCCAACCATCAAACTCATGGGCAATAGGCAAAGCAACTAATTTATTATCAGCGAGTAGCTCTGTTACCGTTTGTTCAGGGGCAATTGTCCAGCCAACTCCCCGACAAGCTAAATCAAGCAAGGTTTGGTGAGTATTGGCGTACCATAGCTTTGAGCTTATCCCATAGCTAAACCATAGTTCTTGACGATCTGAGCTGCGATGCACTAATTGCCGATGCCCTTTTAACGCTGCATCAGTCACGACAGGTAAAGCCGCTAATGCATGATCAGGTGCCACCACAGTCAGAAAGCGAGTTTGGCCTAATGTAAAAAAATCCATATCCACTTTAAGTTCACCATCGGCATACACAATACCAACCTGCGCTTTTCCTTCCCTCACTAACTTTTCAACATCAAATGTAGAAGTGGTAATAATTTCCACATCAGTTACGGGAAACTTATCAGCTAACCTAGCCAATAGTTGCAATAAATCATCATTAATTAAGCTTTCATCTATCGCGATAACGAGTTCGTATTCATGCTCTCTTTCTAACGATTCTACTTTTTGATCAAAGTATTGTTGTTGATGCAAAATTGATTGAGCAATTGGCAGCAATGCTTTGCCTTTTTCTGTCAAAACTGGTGTGTTTTTTTGCCTGTTAAACAGCTCTTGGTTAATAGAGATCTCTAAGTTAGCGATGGCTTGGCTCACACCTGACTGAGCACGCTTTAATTGACGAGCCGCTGCCGAGAATGACCCACTTTCACAAACGGTGACAAAGATTTTCAACTGCTCAAAGCTGTACATGTCGTTGCCTCACTAAATAGAACAATCATCAAGACTATCACGAACTGTGATAGCTGCTAACTTTATCTCTTTCATCCACTCCCTATAATTTCATTTTTTCTATTTCCACATATATCTATAATTACTAGAGTAATGCTATGAAAACCAACGAGCGAATTTTCCACGCTGTATTATTTGAAGTACTAGCAGTATCAATGTCCATAATAGGGCTGGCTATGTTCACTACTCATGACGTGACCTCCTTATCAGGAACCATGATAGTTATTGCAACCATCGCGATGATTTGGAATTTTATTTATAACTGGGGATTCGATCTGTTTTTTCCAGGAGAAAAAGCACAACGTACTCTTTCATTACGCCTTTTTCACGTGATTTTATTTGAGCTAGGGTTACTGCTCGCAACAGTTCCCGTTATGGCCCACTTATTAAGCGTTAGTATCTGGGAAGCTTTTATGATGGATATTGGTGTAACCATATTTATCACTATTTACGCATTCACCTTTAACTGGATATACGACAACGTCAGAGTCGTTTTCCTGAGAAGAATGACAAGACCTGAGTTTGAAATTTAACGATCATAGTATTCCACTCCGTATTTCAAACATCAGCCTAAAGAAAAACCAAGTAAGGAATTGAATTACTAGGTCATTCAACCTTCTAATAGAAGAAAGCCTCGATAGCTCGAGGCTCAATATAAAGGCTATAACGGTGTTTTTGGGCTGTTAACGCATCGCCGTAACCACGTTCTCGCGAAAATATACCCCTTGCGGTTGTTAGTAAGCAAACTCAACTGTACAAGCAATATCATCTGGGCAACTACGCCCTCCATACTCTCTTTCCAATCTTCGTAGACCGCTTTTATTTCATCTAAAATTGTATGAGAAAGCCGTTCAGTTTTCACTGCACCCGATACAATAAGCGACAATAAATAGAGATCGGTTGGAATAAAAACAGCTGAAAGCGTACCTTGCACATCCTTATTTCGCTGAATGCCTATCTCAATAGAATGTTTCAATTAAGGTTTCAAAAACTAAAAATATCATTTACTCTACCACACAGAATACCATTCCAAATAAAAGTACAATTAGCGCTGATACTAAAAATGAACAATTGAAGGTAATTTGAGGCATGACATTGAAGTCGAATTAAAAACGTCTGAAAATCCTCTCATTATCTTACTGAAACCCATGTCTCGTTGACCGGTATAAACATAAATAAAATCACTAAGGCTTAGTTCACTCCATGAAATTGACGTCGTCTTTAGGCTCACTGTCGGCTAGCAGTCTACCTATCGAGAAAAAGAAGCTAGCGCTGGTAGATCTCGTGATCAGTAATTATCAACCTCAAGAACGTGCTGTTCTTTTCCAAACAGTGACAGACTATCGCAGAGACCTATTAGCCTCTCTATACCCTGAGCATCAAAACAAAAGTTTCTCCGTTTTATTTGCATCAATAGACTATCGAGAACTGATTCAGCGTTACCCAAATAGCTTATCTGAGGAAATAACTCTACTCGAAGAAGTCGCTAGCCAGTGTTACTCGCATTGGTTAGAGTTTTGGTGTGAGTGTGAGATTGCCGCAATCAAAGCACAATCACCACTGGATACTAGCGCACCTTCACACCCGAGCCTTCCCCTTAAAGATAGTGCTTACTATGGTGCAATAATCGATCAGATAGAAGATGCTCAACTTTTGGTACAAACTCCCAGCCATCCGCAGGGAATGCCAATCAAAGACGCGATTGTTTTAAGCAACCTTGAGGTTTTTATACAGGGTGAAAAATGGTACGAGATGCTGCCTTTGCTTTCACTTTCTCAAGCCGGTGAGCACTTTATTTTACTCAAACACCCAGTAGGTGAAGAGTTTCCTACATTGCTCTCTTCTGCGCTCATTCAAGACTGGTCTACAAGTGGAACTTGGTTAAGCTACGCGCCACAGTTCAGCAATACGCATTGGCACTACTGCTTACCCAAACATGGTTTTGATGAATTAGTAGGACAACAGCTTTTCACCCCACCGACACTGTCAAAATGTTACTCTCTCCCAGAATTTGATAAAGAATTCCAGTTACAATTGTCCGATAAGAAAGCGGTATGTGAAGTGCTGCGCCTGACAGTGAGCGGAAACACTCAGCAAAAGCTCTACTTCCTCTATCTCGCTCAGAAAGAGCTAATGAGTCTAATGCATCAAGTAGGGTACAAAATCGGCTTCACCATCATCGAGCAACCTTTCATGCTCAAATTTTATCAAGCTATCGACCCAACAGCGTATTTCCATTCTGGATATTGCGAGTTAAATGGCGACGGCACAACAGTTTACCGCGGGTTCTGGAATTTTGAGATGATGGCAACAGTATTCAATGATACCGACTTTCATAGCTACAAACGTACAGTTCGTGAGTGCCGTAAACACAGTTCAGTAGAAAAGGGCGTACATGTTTGATTTCAGCCTAGAGGCGATCACCTATGCCAAAGCGTTAACGCTCTTAGCAGCCGTGGCAATGGTGGTGATATGGCTTTTTTACTATTGCTATCGTCTAAAACAAAAGAGCGAAGTGATCATTGGTACTCACCATCTATCTTACATCGCGTACTCGATCTGCATTATCGCGTGGATCAGCAGCAACGCCTACTTCCATACCGACTTATTGCCCATTCTTGGAGCTTCCGCTGGCGTGTTTGCGGCAAAATTTGCCAATCTCGCCTCTTTCCTCGCGTTTGCTTGTGCCTACTACTTTTCTTGTCAGCTCGCAGCCGAACAACGCAGTGGTAAAGTATACCTTTGGCAACAAGCTGTTTTTGTCGCCCTAACAGTCTATTCTCTCTATATCAATTTGAGCCCGGAGTTGACCGTTAAGCACGTTGAGATTACTGGTCCAAGCCAATTCATTATCGAGTTTGGCCCTCATACGTCGTACTTTTTTATTGGACTAATGAGCTTAGTTGTCCTTACCTTTGCCAACCTAATGGCAATGCGCACCAGCGGCAGTAAACTAACTTTAGCCAAAACAAACTACATGATTGCGGGCATTCTGGTGTTCATGGTTTCGACTGTAACCATTCACCTTGGCGTGACTTACTTCCTGCAAGACTTCTCGCTAACTTGGCTACCACCTGCGCTATCCATCAGTGAAATGTTCTTTGTTGGTTATGCCTTGTTAACCTCTCGTTTCTACAGTGGGAAATACCTCTGTTACATATGTCTCAATGCGCTATTGGTCTACGCGATTTTGATCATACCTTTTAGTGCCACATTCATCCTATTAAGCGACACAACTCAATTGCTGATTGCGATACCGATTTATGCTCTTATCGGTATGTTCTGGCAGCCCCTCTACAAACGTATGAGTCGATACGCTTCTTTCTTTATTTTCGGAAATAAGAAGACGCCAGTACAGCAGATCCTTGCATTGGAAGAAGATTTCAAGCTATCGATTGATGACGCGATGCGTAATTTGGGCAACTTACTACAAATCCCAAACGAAAAATTAAGCCTAGTAAGCAGTAACTACAACGAAACTTTCTACGAAGATTACCTTTCATCACGAAAATCTGTACTGGTGTTTGATGAGCTTTCTGAAGAATCCAATTTTAAAGTTTCGGCTAAGCGCTCTATCAAAGCACTCTACGATAAGATGAGTTCGAACAACATCGCATTGGTCATGCCTCTATTCGGTCAAGGTAAGTCGGTCACACACTTACTGATATCACAACATAAGAGCAACAATCAGATGTTCTCTAATGAAGAGATCTCAGCCCTACAGACCTTATTAACTCGCGTACAAAGTACTATTGAAGCAGATAGACGCATCCGCCAAAGCCGAGCACTCGCTAACTCGATAGCTCATGAAATGCGTAACCCGCTTGCTCAAGTACAGTTGCATTTTGAAGTTTTGAAACAGCACATTGATAATCAATCACCCGCTAAACAGTTCAAGCTAGATATTGAACAAGGGCAAGCAGCAATCCAACGCGGGCGACAGTTGATTGATATCATTCTGAGAGAGGTCAGTGACAGCTCACCAGAACATGAGCCAGTTTCGATGACCTCGATACATAAAGCCGTCGATCAGGCTGTAAGTCACTACGGTTTTGAAAACGAAAAAATTATTGAGAGAATTTGTTTACCGCAACATGCTGATTTTGTAGCAAAGGTAAATGAGACCTTATTCAACTTTGTTATTTTCAACCTGATACGTAATGCGATCTATTATTTTGATTCCTACCCAGACAGCAAGATTGAAATTAGCACCAAAACAGCCTCGTATGAGAACGTTTTAATATTCCGAGATTCTGGCCCGGGTATTGACGAAACCATTGCTGGTAAGATCTTCGACGACTTTTTCTCTTACCAGAAAAGTGGCGGAAGTGGCTTAGGGCTAGGCTATTGCCAACGCGTAATGCGCTCGTTTGGCGGCAGGATTGAATGTAAGTCTAAATTGGGTGAATTTACTGAGTTCCACTTGTACTTCCCTATCGTTCCGAATGCACCAGAAGCAGAAGCGCTTCGAACGCCTTATTTCAGCAACTGGAAACAAAAACGAACACCGACGGAGCATAAGCTCGAAGCTCATGCACAAAAAGAGAGCCTAGCACCGAAAAAAAACCAAGCACCAACAGTGCTCATCGTCGATGATAAAGAGGTACAGCGTACACTTGTTCAAATGTACCTAGATAGGCTTGGCGTTAACAGCTTACAAGCAAACAACGGTGAAAATGCCGTAAAGACCTTTAAAGCAAACCAAGTAGATTTGATCTTGATGGATGTTCAAATGCCAGTAATGGATGGCTTTGATGCAAGTAAGATAATAAAAGCGCACTCTCCGAACACTCCAATAATTGCACTTTCTGGTGAATCTGGGGAGCATGAGCTAAACATGATTAGCAAGCTGATGGATGGGCGTTTAGGTAAACCGACTTCATTGAACGCTCTGAGTCATGTGCTCAATACTTGGTTAGAAAAAGGCGTCACATCTAGCACTTCTAAAACTGATAGTAACTAGCGGGTTCAGTTCGTGAAATAGATCGTTAACTCATACTGAACAGCTAAAGAAATGATCCATTGAACAAACTGGTGATTGCAAAAAAAGACCCTCAATAAGTTTTGAGGGTCTTTTTATATCGGTGGGAAAATTGACCAGTCCCACCCTCATTTGAGGTAGGGTTTAAACCGCCACGCACATCGGTGTATTTGCGATAGGGTCACGGAATACATTCGCTTTAAGGTCGAAAACTCGACTAAGCAATGCTTCTGTCATCACCTCATCTGGCGTACCTTCAGTAACTAAACGTCCTTGCTCCATAACAACCAAGTGGTCGCAGTAACGACATGCTTGGTTGAGGTCGTGTAGCACCACAACCACCGTTTTGCCTTTGTCATTCATCTGCTGCATCAGATTCATTAATTCAACCTGGTGTGACATATCCAGGTACGTGGTGGGTTCATCAAGCATCACGATGTCCGTGTCTTGCGCCAAAATCATAGCAATCCACGCTCTTTGACGTTGACCACCAGATAAGGACTCCACTAGCTTATCTGCATATTCAAGTACGCCAGTATCTCGCATCGCTTGCTCAACAAGTTTTTTATCTTCTTGGCCTAACCTTCCCCAATGAGAGACATAAGGAGATCGGCCGTACTCTACGAGCTTTCTTACCGTGATACCTTCTGGGCTGACCAAGATTTGTGGCAAGAGTGACAACGAACGCGCGAGAATTTTATCACCATAGCTGGATAGTGGTTTGTCGTTAAACAACACATCACCTGCCGTAGGTTTATTAACTCGAACTAACGCTTTCAACAAGGTCGATTTACCACACCCATTTGGCCCGATTAATGCGGTAATCTTACCCTTAGGAATAGATAAAGAAAGGTTCGGTATGATTGTTTGCTTTCCGTACGCGACAGAAAGGTTCTGCGTTTTAAGCATGGTTACCAACCTCGATAACGATAAAGTAGAAAGATAAAATAAGGCGCGCCAATTACAGAAGTGAGAACCCCTGCAGGCAGTTCTATGGGTGGCTGTAGCCCTCTCGCAAGCCCATCAGCGCATGTGACCAAAATAGCCCCCAACAGAGCAGAAGCTGGGATCAACAACTTATGATTATGGCCAAACAACAAGCGTGCTAAATGAGGTGCTAACAGACCAACAAAACTGATGGTTCCAGCCACAGAAACGCTGATACTGGCAAGCAATACTGCAGCCAACAATGCAAGGGTTTGGATCTGTTTCGGCTTAGTCCCCAATGTCGTTGCACTTTCCTCTCCAAGCCCCATCACATCTAAGCGCCAAGCTAGCCACATCGCTAGTGGCACTAATAAAACTAATGCACTCCAAATAAAGGGAACTTGCTGCCAATTTCGTCCCCAAAGACTGCCCGTTAGCCATACCATCGCCGTGTTGATTTCAATAGGGTTGGTAACCAGTAAGAAATCAATACAACTCGCCAGAAACGCACTCACCGCAATGCCTATTAAGGCCAACTTGGCAGGGGTGGGTCTTGTCCACCATGCTAGTAGCCCGATAAGCCCTGCAGCGAAAATTCCGCCGAACATCGCCACCAGAGGAAGGATAGTGATTGGCGCATTAGGGAACAAAACTAAACTCGCTGTCGCGGCAAGCCCAGCCCCTGCACTGATCCCCATAAGGTCAGGRGACGCTAGTGGGTTGCGTATAACCCCTTGGACTAATACGCCAGAAAGCCCTAACCCAGCCCCCACAAAAATAGCGAGCAACATACGCGGAAATCGATATTGGTGAATAACAAAATCGTCACTGGAAAACGCAATTAGAAGCTCGATGACTTGGGAAACCGAGAGTGAAGCTGCCCCAACAAACAGACCTGTAGATGCGACGATCACAAGCAGCCCGAGTAGTAAGAAC
>NZ_JAKJSW010000089.1:0-17177 GCF_050337375.1 Vibrio makurazakiensis
TAATACCAGAGTAAATTAGTCAACTATTGATGTGGCACATGTTTTGTGGATTCTTTGGTTTTCTTTGATGCTAGTTATTTTAGGTAAATGTTGAAGAGTTGGGTTGCTGAATTGAGGGCTCAAAGATAAGAAAATAGATTGGAGCGCTGTAGGTTTAATTACTCGTTTCGTCTGATTCGGTTATAGCACTAAGGATTGGCTGTTTATTGGCGGTTTTGTACCACAAGGCGACGAGCACGAGGGAGTTGGTGTTAATGTTAAATGCTATATTACTGCCGCCATCTTCGTAGATTCCCGTTGAAATGCTTCGAAAAGATAGATTTTTATCTAATACGTTCTGGGCAAGGCTTTCACTGAATGAGTCGTTGAATAGTACACTGAACCCATACGCAATTTTATGACTGAACTGTTGAGGGTTTTCTATGGGCTTACCGCCTGAGCTGACACTAGTCCAAGGTTTGTTGTAGTAATAAATATTGTTGTAAGCAAACCAAGGGTTCTTATCCATGGCGTCCTCACCAAAGCTGACTAACTGTTGATCGTTTTCCCAGACGTTCTTATGGAGTTGGTAGATAGAATCAAGCTGATTCCAGTCTTTATTTTCACCATATTCAAGAGCGCTTAATATATAAGGGTCACTGGTGAAAAAAGGTACGTTGCGCTTGTCTTTACGAAGGGAAATGCCATCTATTTTTATCGAGTCTAAATGAACATCAGTTTTCGTTGAGTCGATATCAAACCCGAATAGTTGAAAGCCTTTACTCGCATATTGTAAATACCCATGTCGCCCCTCCTGTCGATAATATTCTCGACCTTTGTATAGCTTTGCACCATAAAGCGTATCTTTATGAACGGCTCGTTTGAGTTGCCATTTGTCGATGATTTGATTGATTGTAGGCGATAGTGAAGGGTGGGACTCTTGTAAGATATTTAGCCAGATCAACAGGCGCCCAATATCGAGTGCAGACCAACCATTACCGTTACTGCTTGTTTGGCTTAAAAGGCCTGAAGGGAGGGCTGTTTTGGTACTGTATTCACGATTCGGCAATTGATTATTGTATAAAGGCATTTTCTTCAATGAATCGAGTGTCTTTGTTAGCTCGTATAGCGTTTTTTCCTCTGATTTCATATCGAGCGCTTCTAACGCGAGTGTTGCTGCAATCCCACTTGCAATGTCCCACATGGTAGCGTGTGGGTAGCCACGAACCGAATCCCATAGCCCTGTTTGAGATCGCCAGTTTTTGTCGAAGTAATATTGAGCCTTTTTAGCGAGCAACTGCTCATTACGAGATAGGGCATAAGTTTGTATAGTAACGCTTTCTCTATCGTCATTTTGTGTAGGTTCAATATCTAGCTCTTCCGTGATGGGTGGAGCTATCGCTCTGCGGTGGAATTCGACAGCTTGCCGTTGCTCCTCTTTTTCGATTACGACCCCACGTTTTCCATAGAAGCTAACATTTTCTGACTCAGCGAACGCCCATGGCGATGCGAGTAACAGTGCGTAAGTCGCCCGCCAAGTCGATAAGTGCTGAGGAAATAATCTTAGTGTCATACTGTGTAATTAAGCTCATATGGTCATTCTAAGTTAATGATAATACATGAATATTTAAATGCGAGAATAAACGCAGTGCGCTAGGTTTGATTTTTATATTAATTACGGTGCTGATAAAACAGACAATTAGGTTGAAATTAGCGAATGCACCGTGTTTAATATAAGTATAACAACGAACAGTACTGGCTTAATTTTTTACTTCCCTCTAGCTGAGAACGGTTGTTATGCGCTATTTTTATGACTTTCTAACTTACACCGATGCTTATAAGCCACAGCCTCTTTCTTGTCATGCTGAGCTCAAGTATGAATATCTTCAGTTCCAATATGCTCTCAGTGATCGTTCAAAGAAAAGAGTTCAACGTTATCTCTTAAATGAACCTTGCTTCCTTCATGATTTTGGTGCAATAAGCGATGTTGATTCTGTCATCGCCTTTTCATTTGGCGATAGTTCAAGGGTTAATCGTCAACTCTCAGAGATAGTTAATCAGCTCTATTTACTGGATCCAACAAAGAACTTGTATATTCAACAAGAGATAGCCAGTCACCTACCTATGCTTCCAATTGCCAGTATTGAGTGTGATGAATATCAGACGACTTATGAAGTTGCGTTAAAAGCCGCAGGTTCTGCTCATCAAGGCGGCAAGAATAATCAATATGGACGAAAGGTCTTAGTGGTCGCACAGGCTTGGCATGCATCTCGCTGTATCAAAACATGCCAAGAGTTAGGGCTTGATGTCGCAGGATTAAGAGTTGTTAATGATTTCCCGGCGGCAGACCCCCAACCCTGGGTTCGAAACCCGATTAATTGGGTTATTAAAGAAAGCCACAGAGATGTAGCCACAGGGTATGAAATCAGTAAGCTTTATAGCCT
Source organism: Vibrio makurazakiensis (assembly GCF_050337375.1). Classification (NCBI taxonomy): domain Bacteria; kingdom Pseudomonadati; phylum Pseudomonadota; class Gammaproteobacteria; order Vibrionales; family Vibrionaceae; genus Vibrio; species Vibrio makurazakiensis. Next base: position 2,424 of record NZ_JAKJSW010000089.1, read on the forward strand.
CAGTTAAGCGTTTTTGTATGTATACCGACGTTTACCTCTCACCATAACAAGCTTAGTTTCACATAAAACTCACTATCAAATTAGAAATCAATCATTAAGCAATAAAGTGCTTAATGATTGACTACACTTGATTGTATATTATTATGCAACTTGGTTTACTTGGTGGTGTGAGTGAAAGAGCAAACTCAGTATTTTGATACAGTAAAAAAAGAGATTTGGGCTGCTGTATTATTTAGTTGTGGCATCAACATGTTAGTTCTTGCGGTTCCTATCTATAGCTTGCAGTTGTTTGATCGTGTCGTGAGTAGCGGGAGCTTAGATACACTGGTTGCATTGCTCGGAATAACCGTTTTCTTAATTACTTCTCAAGCATTGTTAGAGCACATACGTACCATGCTGCTTCAGCGTTCTGCCCTCAAGTTGGATACTAGCTTGAGTGGTCAATTGTTATCACAAAGCATTAGTAATTCCTCCCAAACTAATCGGATCGAAAAACAGCCTTTGCAAGATCTATCCACGTTACGAAACTTTTTGGTTTCTCCTTCAACATCTTCAATTCTTGATCTTCCTTGGACGCCGTTTTTCCTTTTGCTCCTATTTTTCTTTCATCCGTACATTGGGCTTGTCGCAATTCTGGGTGTTACGGTGTTCTCTATATTGGCGTTACTGATGATGTTTGGTGGAAAGGCGCTAAGCGAATCGGATATGAGAACCAACTCTCAGCTCAATATGGAGCTTAACGACTTCCTAAGAAATGCGCCGACGCTAAAAGCGATGGGCATGAGTGAAAATATTGGCGCTACATGGAATAAAAAGAATGTAGAACTGTTAGAGCTTCAGTGGAAGGTAAATTCTCGCACTGGGTTACTGATGACCATCAGTCGCTATGCGCGAACATTATTACAAGTGCTGGTTTTGACTGTTGGTGTATACCTGGCTTTGCAGCAACAAATAGGGACAGGGGCGGTTATCGCAAGCTCAATTTTGATCGGGCGAGTATTGAGTCCATTTGAGCAAGCCGTAAGTGGCTGGAAATCATGGTATGGCGCTTTTAACGCGTGGAAGCGCCTAAAAGTATCTTGTGAAGAGTCGACATCTCTATCTAAGACCTTATTACCTAAACCTAAAGGTGAATTGAAGTTCAATAATGTGAGTTTGRAACTAGCAGGAAGACAAACTCCGACCTTGCAGGGTATTAATTTCAAATTAGGCGCTGGTAGTGCATTAGCAATTATGGGGAATTCGGGGTCTGGCAAATCCACGTTGGCAAGCATGATTATGGGCATCCATAAACCGTCGATGGGAGAAATTATGATCGATGGCGCCACCATTGAAAAATGGGATCAGAACCAGTTCGGGCAGTATATCGGCTACTTACCACAGCACGTTGGTTTACTTGCAGGGACGGTGAAGCAAAACATTTGTCGTTATACCGACAGYGGCGATGAAGAGGTGATTCACGCAGCAAAACTTGCCTGTATCCATGAGCTTATTATGTGTTTACCTCAAGGTTACGAAACTTATATCGGTGAGGGAGGGGTGCTGTTATCTGGGGGACAGAAGCAGCGAATCGGATTAGCGAGAGCGATATTTTCTAACCCCAAATTACTGATTTTAGATGAACCAAATTCGAACCTAGATCCTGAGGGTGAAACCGCTCTAGCTATAGTTCTTCAATATTGTAAAGAAAACAGCATAACGGTAGTGATGATCAGTCATAGGCCTGGCTTCTTACGACAAATGGATTGGGTAATGGAGCTAAAAGACGGGAAAGTACATAAAGCTGGAACGTGTGAACAGTTTTTGGGGTTACACCTCGAAAAAAATGAGCCTCAGCAAACAACAGCCAAGTCTGCTGTGTAACTAGGAGTTTAAATGGGATCTACTTTTAGCACAAAGAGCTTAATTGTATTTGGTATTAGCGTTTTGATGGTATCGGTTGTCGGCTTTTTAACTTGGGCAGTGAATGTCCCATTAAGTTCAGCGTCCATTGCTTCTGGCAGCGTTGTTGTTGAAAGCAAAAGAAAGCAAATCCAACATTTACAAGGTGGGTGGATTAAAGAGGTTTTCGTTAAAGAAGGAGATCTCGTTGAGGTCGGACAGCCATTAATGGAGCTAACTGACAGCAGAGCAGAAGCTGACTATCGAAGATTTCTTTATCGTCATTATTCATTACTTGCTCAAGAGTCTCGTTTAGACGCATTACAGAGTCAATCTCCAGAAATTAAGTGGGCTGAAGGACTGAGTCGCGAGCAAGATATTTTTACCATTCGACCTATACAAGACAGCGAGAAAGTTCAATTTCAACAAGCATTGTTACAAATGCAGTTAATCGATTCTCAATATAAGCAGCAAGTCTCTTTGTATGAAGAAAAAATTAAAGGTAATGGATTTCAAAAGAAGGCAATTCGTTCTCAGCTCGATCTTGTTCGACAAGAAGTAGATATGACGAAAGGCTTAGTCGCGAAGGGATATGTGTCTAAGACAAGAATGCTAGAACTTCAAAGGCATAATGCCAGAATTGAAGCCGAGCTAGCTGAAATTACGGTCGTAATTGATGTAGCAAAACGCGAACTAAATACCCTTCACCAATCTTACCTTAGCCAAGTCCTAGACTTGAAAAGTGGTTACTCCCAACAGCTTAAAACCGTTAAGGAAGAACTGAGAGATATCCATGAATTAATGAAAGCAGCGGAAGATGTCCGTTCACATATTTTAATGAAAAGTGAGTATGCGGGTAGAGTCGTTGGGCTAAATGTTTCCAGTGTTGGCGGTGTTGTTAGACCGGGGCAAACATTAATGGAAATTGTACCAGTACAAGATGAGTTGATTGTTGAAGCAATCGTTCCGCCAAAAGATATAGATGTTGTTAGGCAAGGACAAGAAGCTCGTATTCGTCTTACCGCTTATAGTTCTCGGCGAGTTCCACCTGTACTAGGAACGGTTACCCATATTTCTGCAGACCGAGTGATTCAAGGGGATGGTAATGAACAATCTGACCAAGGTTACCTTGTCAGAGTTAAGTTCGATCAGGAAGCTCTGGCCTCTATTCAGGGTGTTGAACTTTACCCGGGAATGCTAACGGAAGTGTTAATCCTTATCGAAGAAAGAACGTTGTGGGATTATTTAATTGGACCATTAAGTGACGGTTTATCAAGAGCTATGAGGGAGTCGTGATGGAAGATTCAATGACATTTTGGCTCAGTTTTTATTTGTTTTTCATGGTGCTAAGTACTTTTGTCGGGGTATGGAAGAAAAATACAATAGCAGGGTTGTTACTTGGGTATGTACTTGGGCCTATCGGGTTTGTGTTACTTCTTCTTAGTCAGGATCGTAGGCATAAACCTTGCCCCCATTGCGATAAGAAAGTAGATAGCCATGCTTACTTTTGCCCTCACTGCCAAACAAAGTGTTATGGAACGGCGAGCAAAGATATACAGGAGTGCTGCTAATGTTTGAGAAGGAAAGGAGTAATAAGGGGGCTTATGTTTGTAGTGGTTTACTTGTTTTTGCATGTGCTGGGTTAGGTTACTCACTACATTCCAAGAACATAAGCCTAGAGAGTTCAAATGAACAACTGGCACAGGCAAAGACGACCGTGAATAGCCTGAATCAGGAAATACTTGAACAGAACTTAGCTTTTGAAACATTAATGCTGGAACAAACTAGCGAGATCGAACGACGTGACTTGATAATAGTTAAGCAAAAAAAAGACATCTCAGAACTGATCAGCCAACTTGATTATGCGAAACGTTCGGGCAAGCAGTATAAATCTCAGTACTTAGCACAAAAGCAAGCAACTACATTGGCAAAAGAAGAAGTTAACAGCCAAATGGTATTGGAAAAACAGCGCCTTGAACAACAAACTCAAGAAGAGCTCAAACTTCAAATGAATAGACTAGAAGGGGAGTATTCGTCTAATGCTCTCAAAGAGCAAAATACCGAGCGTGTTGACAAGCTGATGTCTAACTTTGCGTCACTAAAAGTGAACCTTGATGTCGTTAATACTTGTGATAAAGCGTATTTAGAGCGTTATGGACAGGCTAAAAGTATGCTTAGCCATATGCGAACATACATCCAAAAAAATGATATGAGTACCGATTACTATCATTTTGTCATTTCAAATGATGCGATGATCAGTCGTAAAACCAGAGAGTTATGTATCGAAAACTAAATGGTTAATAGTTCAGTCGTAATTAGTGGCTTAGTTTAGCGAGCTATTTATTAAAAAAGACAATGCCCACATAGGTGGGCATTTTTATTTATTCAGCTTATCAGAACTCGGTAATTACAAACTTAAGTGAACAGCCCGAGCTACACGGAACTCGTCATTACACTTCCGATGAGGAGCCTGGGAAGTTAATATCTCCGCTATCGAGCTCACTCCATATAACCACTTCTTGGCCTGAATCGTTTTCAAATCGATAACCAAATAGAGAGCCAGTGTCGATGTTACTGGCTTCATAAATATCTTGTAGTGAACCGTTCATTTGCATATGACTTTCTGTCAGAGTCCAACCCCAGCCAGTAAGGTCTAAGCTTGATGCCCCTGTACATACAAACTGTCCGGACGTTTCACCCGCCGTATTGTTGGCTGCTATTTTATCTAAAGCGATAGAAAGGTCTGTATCACTGGAGCTGATCTTAACGCCTTCTAGTTCCTGGAAAGCAGTTTTGGTCATGTCTATCATTTGGCCATTGTTACTATCGCCAACAAGTAATACATCGAAATCAGCTCCCCCGCTAAAGTGAACCATATTATCGCTTCCAGTGTTTATTTCACTAGAGTCGAATACGAGTACGTCATCACCAGCGCCGCCGAACAACCGGTCGATACCTTCACCACCATCTAGAATATCGTTACCTGTTTGTCCGTAAAGCGTATCGTTACCTTTGTCCCCTGATAGGGAATCGTTACCATGGCCACCATCGAGAGTATCTGCGTTGTCGTTGCCTGAAATTTGGTCATTGCCATCACCACCAGATAGGTAGTCTTCACCTGATCCGCCTGCCAGCTTATCATCACCTTCTTCACCATAAATCATATCATCGCCTCCATTCCCGGATAGCTGGTCAGCACCATCTTCGCCATAAAGTACATCTGATGAGCCTCCACCATACAGTTTGTCGTCACCAGCTCCTCCCCAAAGTGTATCAGCCCCAGAGTCACCTTTTAATGTATCGTTTCCAGCATCACCTCGAAGAGTATCATTACCTGAACCTCCAGAAAGGTAGTCGTTACCTTCGCCGCCAGAAAGGGTATCGTGACCACTTTGTCCATACGCAGTATCATTTCCTATACCGCCAGCCACCAGGTCATCACCGTCACCAGCGTAGAGTTTGTCATTACCGGAACCGCCACTTAGGGTATCGTTACCTGCACCTGAAGTCAGGTGGTCGTTGCCTTCTCCACCGTTTAGTTGGTCGGCGCCGGACGCTGTTTGAATAGTATCGTGCCCATCTCCACCAGAAACGATACTGGCTCCCCCTGATACTGTAATACTATCGTTACCTGAGCCACCCTGAATATTGGCAGCACCAGCCTCTACGACAATAGTGTCGTCTCCGGTACCACCATCAATATTGTTGTTACCTTGTCCCGTGATTTCAATGTGATCAATGCCTGCACCACCCAAAATAGTGTTGTTGTCTCCAGAGGCTTTAATATGATCGTTACCGCTACCGCCATCAATGGTATTGGAATTAGAGGCGTCTTCTAAGTAATCATCTCCGTCGCCACCTTGCAAGTTGTCGGCGCCACTCCCGCCGAGTAGGGTGTCATTGCCTTCACCACCTATAAGGGTATTTTTCCCACCTTCAGCGACAAGTTTATCGTCACCTAGATTACCTTCTAATGTATCGTCACCTGAACCGGAATAGAGTTGGTCATCGTCGTTGCCACCTGAGATAGAGTCATTGCCGTCACCCCCGAATAGTAGATCTGCGCCTGTTCCTCCAGAAATAGTGTCGTTTCCTTTACCACCATCAATGAGGTCAGTACCTTCGTCACCGGAAAGATCGTCTCTGCCGTCTCCACCATATAGAGTATCGTTGCCTACACCGCCTGAGGTAATGTCTGAACCGACTCCACCATATAAAGTATCGTCACCTTGACCTAAGTTTATGGTATTTATTCCAGCCTCACCAAAAACAGTGTCGTTACCCGTACCACTATTAATTGTATCTGTTCCGTCACCGGCAAAAAGATTGTCATCTCCAGCTCCTCCGGTGATTGTATCGTCGTCAGCTCCCCCATATAGGGTATCGGCTTTGTCACTACCAATCAGAGTATCGTTGCCATCACCACCGTAGATTTGATGACTGCCGGTACTTGCAGCCGTTAGTGTGTCATTGCCTTTGCCGCCAAGGATGGTATCTTGCCCATCATCTTGAATGCGATCATCACCGGCTCCACCGTCGATAAAGTCATAACCCGCACCGCCAACTAATTCGTCATTACCAGCACCTCCGAAGATAGCATCATTACCAGCGCCGCCTTGAACAAAGTCATCACCGCTACCAGCATCTAGATGGTCATCACCAACGCCGCCATCGATCTGATCATCACCAGCCCCCGCATAGGTCGAGTCGTTACCTTCACCGAGTGTTATGTTGTCTTGGTTAATACCACCATATACAGTGTCGTTTCCTGTCCCTGATACAATAGTATTGGTGCCAGATTCTCCAAAAATAGTGTCATTACCGCTGCCTGTATCAATGTTGTCTTGGCCTGCGCCCGCGAATACGGTGTCGTTTCCAAGACCAGCTTGGATTACGTCATTACCGGAACCACCAAATAGTTGGTCATCTTCAGTTGAACCTGTGAGGCTATCATTACCAGCACCACCGTAGAGTTCACTAGCATTGGCACCTGCAGATATAACATCATTGCCGCCTTCGCCGAACAGTTGGTTATTACCCGCGTCGCCTTCAATAATATCGTCACCGCCCCCAGCAAATACTTGATCGTTCCCTTGTCCTGAATTGATGACATCGCTGCCTGCTCCAGCAAATGCTTTGTCGTCACCGGATCCCAGTGATATTTGGTCGTCACCTGAACCTGAAAAAGAGGTATCGTTACCTAAGCCGCCAGTAATGGTGTTATTGCCATCTCCAGAATATATAGTGTCGTTACCAATCCCTGAGTCGATGATATCGTCACCACCTTCTGCATAAATCAAGTCATCTCCTGAAGATGCTAGGATTTGGTTGTTACCTGCACCTGCATAAATGGTGTCGTTACCTTCGCCTGAATCAATAGAGTCATGTCCGTCGTTAGCATAGACGGTGTCGTCACCAATACCAGATACAATCGTATTATTTCCTGACTCGCCAAAAATGGTGTCTGAACCGCCACCAGACTGAATATAATCGTCGCCTGAACCCGCATAAATAGTGTCGTCGCCAGCACCAGAATCTATGACATCAGCTCCCTCATTGGCGTGAATGACATCGTGCCCTTCGTTACCTTCAATCGTATCGTTGCCTTTGCCACCGAATAATTGATCATCTCCAAAACCACCGGAGATATCGTCGTCACCATCATCGCCGTAAATCGTATCGTTACCTTTCCCACCGATCAGTTGGTCATTGCCTAGCTCTCCAACTAATGTATCGTCACCTAGGCCACCTTCTATTTGATCGGCACCATCTCCACCTAGAAGTAGGTCGTTACCCTGATCGCCACTGATTACATCGTCACCGGTACCACCCAACACAAAATCATCACCTTCTCCGGCGGAAATGCTGTCGTTTCCTTGCTCACCGTGAATTTCGTCATTGCCGGTATTACCACTAAGCACATCTGTACCTTTACCCCCGAATAGCTTATCAGCGCCTTCACCGCCGTAAAGTGTGTCGTTACCGTCATCACCAATGAGCGTGTCTTCACCTAAACCACCGTGGATTTCATCATTTCCTAGTTCACCCATGAGTAGGTCATTGCCTTCATTGCCGTGAAGGAGGTCATCGCCATCTGATCCGAGTAAAGTGTCGCTACCTTCACCACCGTATAGCTTATCTTCACCGTTTCCTCCGACTAAAACATCATCGCCACTGCCACCAGAAAGGGTGTCATCATTGATATCACCATCTAAAAAGTCATTACCTTCTCCACCTAGCAGAGTGTCGTTACCTTGTTGGCCTTTTAGAATGTCGTCACCGCTTCCACCCTCAAGGGTATCGTTGTAGACATTTCGTACTTCGACATCAAGCTGATCAAATTGTGTGATGGTTTGATCGTTTTCATCTAACAGATTGAACGTGATTTCCGAATCAGTAGGTAGTTGTGATTCTGGAATGTCTATTTCGACGATGATCTGTCCATTGTCATCAACTTGAGCTGTTTGAAGGGCGATCTGAGTACCATTGGCATCCATTAATTGAACAGTAACCGTTGAGTCTTGGTTTAATCCGCAAACCGTTGTGGTTGTCTGAACCACTTGGTTAACCGCATAATTGTTCAGCTTAATACTATGTTCGACTTGTTCTGCGTCTACATTGGGGCTGAATTGGTAAACAGTTTGTGCCGAGCCCCATGAATCGTCGGTACTCGGTTGAGTTGGAGCAGAGTCTTCTACAGGGTATTCCACATCCCCTAGAACAGTATCATTGCCAGATCCAGCAATTACATGGTCGCTTCCCTCGCCAGCAGCAACGAAGTCATCACCGGCTAAAGTTGATATTTGGTCATTCCCGCTTCGGCTGTTGATAGAGTCGTCTTCTGAGGTGCCGGTGATGATGTCATCGTGCTTTGTTCCATTCATATATATCCCTCTTATGAGCAGCACTCATGATGATAAACATGAGAGTCTAGTTGTATAAAACTAGTTTAATATGAGAGTGGAGATTTTCCAGTACACAGTGTTTAAAATGTGAAACTGTAAGCTAGTGTTATTGAACCATTTTTGACGTGACCAGTATCAGAAGGGCGGTGGCTAGGATTCCACCGATTACCAGAATAGTTATTGTATTGAAGGGTGATAGTTCCGGGGCGCCAGTCAAAGTACCCAAAGCCATATGTAAAATCTGGGTTCCACGGTTGTCGATGCTCACGGTCAAAGTAGTAAAAACCGGTTCCGTTGATATACCAATTACCATATATCGAATATTTACAGCCTAAACTTAGTGTTTTTTGGTTCTGAAGGTAGCTGATACTTTCTAAATCAAAGTACTCTGGCGTTAGATTGAAATCGACTTGGCAGCCAATAGCGCCGTCTTCAGTAAAGCTAAGCCACTCTTTGAAAGGAGAAGTGATAGGAAACTTCCAACCTAAAGCCCACGTCCCTTGGTTGAACTCTGTTCGATTTCCTCCGTCACTAGGCGAGAAACGGTTACCACCATAGTTTGAATACACTAGGCTAAATGTATAAGGTCTCCAGTCGCTATACCCAAAAACGTACGTGAAATCAGGGTTCCAATCTTGTTTTTGATCCTTGTCCAGATAGTGATAAAAGCTTGTCGAAACAAACCAACTGCCGGCAATCGTATATTTTAAAGAAAGGGTGGCTGTTGTGTTGTAATTGGTAGGGCCATTTGTACTTCCAGAAGGAATGTTTGCTGCGTCAGATTGATCGATAGGAAGATTAAAGCCGATGTTTCCACTCAACCCTTGCAACCAGTTTTCTTGTTCTTCGAGTTCATTCATAGGGAATGAGAAAGAGCTAGAGACCCCAGCCCAAATTAAATCTAATTCATCATCTTCAGATGCTTCCTGGTGTAGGTTGTGACTCTGTGCCGAGATAGCACTGGAAGTTGGGCTGGGAGCATGTTGTCCCGATTGTTCATAGAATTCATCGGCGTAGACTAAATTTATCGGAATGCAACTGACTACCCCCCAAGAAAGAGTTTTTACAAGTGTTGGATTTGATAGTAAACCGTAGGTCATAGTGTTAAGTCGAACACGATAATAGAACAAGCCTTATGATTTTATTAAGAAACTGTTTGCATTGCTACTGGATGAGTCTAATCTAATATTAAACAAATTGCTTAAATGCGTCAGCAAAAAAAGCAAATAATAATAAAAGGCTAGGCATGAAAGAAATTCTATTGGTTGATGACAATCAAACCATGCTTATTTATATGGGCGCGGTATTGCGAAAGCGTGGCTACCATGTCACGACGGCAACTAGTGGAGAAGAAGCTCTTCAGATTTTAGTCGAGAACGAAAGTATTCAATTTGTACTAAGTGATTGGGTTATGCCTGGAATGAGTGGTGTAACCCTATGTAAAACACTGAAATCTAATGAATATCGTCGTTATATTTTCTTTGTGCTGCTATCTGCTAAAAACGATAAAGAGTCGATCATTAACGGAATTGATTCTGGTGCTGATGACTTTGTCGACAAACAAACCTCAGTCGATGAATTAGATGCGCGTATTCGAGCTGGCTTTAGAAACCTAGATCTACATAACGAGCTTCTGGTTAAAAATACAGAGCTTGATTCTGCCTACGACACCATGAAACAAGACCTAGATTCTGCTAGTGATCTTATCCGTCATCTTTTACCTAAAACTCGCTCATTTTCCTGTGTAGAGCTTAGCTATATTTCTATTCCTAGCGCCCAAATCGGTGGGGATATGCTGGGCTACATGCAACTGGATCCAAATCATGTTGCTTTCTACTTATTAGATGTCGCTGGCCATGGCGTTTCGTCCGCGCTGATGTCTTTTTCTGTACAGCAAAGCTTATCTGTTGTTTCTGGCAGCGCTTCCATTGTTTCGCGAGAAACTGCGAACGGGATCGAGATCAACTCTCCCGAAGAAGTCATTGAAAAGCTGAATCAGATGTACATGAGTGGCGACAGCAATTTACTTTATTTCACCATGATCTACGCCGTTCTAAATACTCAAACCGGTTTAATGTCTTACTGTTGTGCGGGTCATCCGCCTCTAGTTTGGTATCACAGTGAACATGGTCACGCCGAGTTGATCGGCCACGATAACTTTGTTGTTGGCGCATTTGAAGATGTTGATTACCAGTCTTCCATCGTGCAGTTAGAAGCTGGCGACAAAATTTGGTTCTATTCAGATGGGATTACAGAAGCCCAAATGAATACAGAACAGTTTTCTGAAGAAGGACTAATGAAAACGATAGAGTCGGTTAACCGATATCCGACTCAGCAACAAACAGAGTTAGTTGTTAAAGCTGTTAAAGATTGGCAGAAATCTGATTGCTTTGACGATGATGTCAGCGTACTTGTCGCTGAATGGAAAGGTTCAATAGAAGGAAAAGAACAATGCAATATGAGATTAGTAAACAAGGCAACAGCACAGTTTTTCAAATAAATGAAGAGCGATTCGACGCGAAACTGGCACCTGAATTTAGGAATCAAATTGAATCCATAATGAATGAACTTTCTCCGAGCGTTGTTTTGGATATTAGCAAAGTGAAGTTTATGGATAGCAGTGGTTTAGGTGCGGTTATGGGTGTCTATAAGTTGCTACGTGACAAACAGATCAGTGTCGCGAATGCACAAAAACCTGTATTGGATCTTTTGAAACTTACTCGCATGGACCGATTGATCAAAACTTATGACAGTGTAGAAGATGCAGTAGCGACGACAGTGTAGGGGCCATTATGAAAGGAATGATATTAGCCGCAGGAAAGGGCACTCGTGTGCGTCCTATTACACAATCGATACCAAAGCCGATGATCCCGATTTTAGGCAAGCCCGTGATGGAATCGATGATTGAGCTATTCGCCCATCATAATATTAACAAGATTGTTATTAATACGAGTCACCTGGCAGAAGTGATCGAAGGCTACTTTGGCGATGGTCACCATTTTGATGTTCAACTTTCTTATTCCTATGAAGGGACGACACAGAATGGAGAGCATGTTAGTCAGGCGTTAGGTTCGGCTGGTGGCATGCAAAAGGTACAACAGTTCTCAGGATTTTTTGATGAAACGTTTGTCGTGGTATGTGGTGATGCTTGGGTTGACCTAGATTTAACGGAAGCCGTAAAGCAGCACAAACGCTTAGGTGGTATTGCGACGATCGTGACTAAGAAAGTGCTACCGGAAGATGTTGAAAAATATGGTGTAGTGGTTACTGATGRGCTGGGAAGGGTGACTAACTTCCAAGAAAAGCCGAATCGAGAAGATGCGCTTTCTAATCAAATTAATACGGGTATCTATATTTTCGAGCCTGCGATCTTTGATTATATTCCCAAAGAGGGCGAGTTCGATATCGGGAGTGAATTGTTCCCGCTTTTAGTTGCTTTACACGTACCTTTCTACGCTATAGACATGAAATTTCAATGGTTAGACGTCGGCAATATCTCTGATATTTGGGAAGTAACAAGAGATATATTAGACGGAAAAGTACCTGGCTATCGTATCCCTGGAACTCAGATCCGTGCCGGGATATGGGTTGGGATCAACACCGTTGTCGATTTGAATAAATGCCACATTGAACCTCCCGTTGTAATTGGTAGTGGTTGCAAAATAGATGATGGCGCGAAGATCACGGGTCCAGCTTTGATAGGGGCGAACTGTGTTCTTGATAGAGAAAGTCATGTCAAAGAGTCACTGATTTTCGATTACATACATGTACACGATAATGCTCAGGTAGACTCCCAAACGATTTTTGGTAATTACAGTATTGGTCATGAAGGTAAGAGTCATAGTGATGCCAACTGGAGCAATTTGCGCTGCAAAGCGAACCATAATCGCGTATCCGATATGTTAAACGCTATGTAACGAATAATGGAGCTACCCATGACATCACAAGTTCTGACCGAGTTCAGCAAGGAATACAGCAGCTCTCTTGATGCTTCACGCTTGGCATCTGAAGACATTAATCAGTATTGGTTGGACCTAGGTCTATCCGTTGGTCTTGTTACACAACTAGAGTTGTGCGTTGTTGAAATGGTCAACAATGCGTTCATACATGCCTACCATTATCAAGAAGGCAAACCTATCGGATTGGGTTGTACTTTTCAGTTAGAGGGTGACGCTGGAACCATGACGATGAAAGTGTATGACTACGGTGAAGGCATGACAGAACAGGCTCTTACGAAAGAGCTCTCAAAAGAGTTCGTCGAAGCAGATCCAGAAGATGAAAGTACCTGGGGTGTTTCTGGGAGAGGTTTCCTAATCGTTTCAAGCCTGATGGATACCGTGAAGCTGATCAGCGAATCGCCGAAGAATACGTTCTTGTTAACCAAGCAGTTGGATCAGGCATCGATGAAGCAGATGTTGTCATCAGTTCAAAGTGATCAAACTACACCAACTAAATAATCACTAATACGTCTGATTAGTTCCTTAAAGGATTACGGGAGAATAATTAATGGACCACTATTTCAAACAGTTTGAGCATCGTGTTCCGCCAGAGCCAGTGCCTCACAGTATTCCTCGTGAATTGCTGTATCAATATTTAGCAACATGTAACTTAACCCTTGGCATTTGGTATTTGTGGTGGCGCTGGAGCTTCGCATTAAATTACGATGCATTGTGGTTCTCCCTCCCTCTGGCTTTCGCTGAGTCATGTGCGTTTATCGGGTCTATATTATTCACGGTTAACTTATGGAAAGTGAAAGACGAACCGCGTAAAGCCCCTCCTTTTAAAATTGCAGAGTGTGTTGAGCAAACGGATGAAAACAGACCGATTAATGTCGATGTGTTTTTCCCCAGTTATGATGAAGAACCTGAGTTAGTTAAATTAAGTATCCTTGATGCTCAGAAGATCAGATACCCGCATGATATCAACATTCAAATATTCATATTGGATGATGGTGACCGTCCTGAAATGAAAATGATGGCGGACGAAATGGGTGTTGGGTATATCGCTCGTGAAGGGAATATCGGCTTTAAAGCAGGTAACCTACGTAACGCTATGGAGCAAACGTACGGTGATTTTGTTGTTATTTGTGATGCGGATACAAGGCCATTTCCAACCATTTTAGAGAATACACTAGGCTACTTTAGAGATCCTAAAGTTGCATGGGTTCAAACACCACAATGGTTCTTTGATTTACCCGAAGGGGAAAGGCTTCCTGAGTTTTTGTCGCGTAAACTTGGACGTTGGGCCGCTCCTTTTGGTAAAGGTGTCGAGAAATTTTATGGCCCCGTTACCTTAGGTGAAGATCCGTTTGTTAATGACCCTCAAATGTTTTATGACGTGATTCAGCGTCGTAGAAACTGGGCAAATGCTTCATTTTGTTGTGGAGCTGGATCTATTCATAGGCGAGAAGCGGTAATGGAAGCTGCGCTTCGAGCGTATGCCGAGCAAATTACTAATGAACAAGATGAAGTTGAAAAGCAAATTCGTCGACTGACCAAAGAGAAGAAGGTCGATTCTACGATTTCCGAAAGTTTAAGAAATGAAATCTTATTTGATACTGAATTTACACCCTATAAATTTCATGTTTCTGAAGACCTGTATACTTCTATTGTGTTGCATTCAGACAGTGAACGAGGCTGGCGATCGGTAACTCATCCTCAGGTAGAAAGTAAAATGCTTTCACCTCAAGATCTTCAAACCTGGACGGTGCAGCGTTTTAAGTATTCTGGCGGTTCAATCGATATATTTATGAACGACAACCCAATATTTAGAAAAGGGTTAAACCTAAAGCAAAAGCTTATGTATAGCGCGAGCTTTTGGTCGAATTTGTCTGCAATTTGGAACGTAATCTTTTTAGCTTGCCCAATTATTTACTTTTTAACATCTATTGCGCCAGTTAGTGCTTACGACGTTACTTTTTATCTGCACTTTTTACCTTATGTATTGACTGCGGAATTAGCAATGATGG
>NZ_JAKJSW010000090.1:0-17134 GCF_050337375.1 Vibrio makurazakiensis
AACATCTACAACGCATTCATCGACCAACTCAAAACACGCACTGAGAAGCTGATCATTGGAAACCCAATGGACATGGAAACTCAAATTGGTGCGTTGATTTCTAAAGAGCACCTTTCAAAAGTCCTTGAAGCGATTGAGCAGGCTAAACAGTCGGGTGCAACCCTGCTGACTGGCGGCTATCAAGTGACGGACAACGGTCTAGAAAATGGCAACTTTGTTATCCCAACCGTGTTTGTGGATTGCGAAGACAACATGCCACACGTCCAACAAGAGATCTTTGGCCCTGTAATGTCTGTAATGAAGTTTACTGACGAAGACGATGTGATTCGCCGTGCTAACGACACTAAATACGGCCTTGCGGCTGGCGTGTTCACGCAAAACCTTTCTCGTGCTCACCGCGTTATTCACCAAATGCAGGCAGGTATTTGCTGGGTTAACACGTGGGGTGATTCACCTGCAGAAATGCCTGTTGGTGGCTACAAACTTTCGGGTATCGGCCGTGAGAATGGACCAGAGACTCTACTCCACTATACGCAGACTAAGAGCATTCTTATCGAGCTAGGCGACTACGCCAGTCCTTATGCTTAACGCGTAACACTCAATTTCATGGGCTAGCGTAACAGAGCTAGTCCTACTGACTCATCTCAGGGAAATCACAACATGGAACAACGCTACGATTATATTATCGTCGGCGCGGGTTCGGCCGGCTGTGTGTTAGCGGATAGGCTAACGGAAAGCGGTGAACATAGCGTTTTATTACTCGAAGCTGGTGGTACAGATAAAAGCATTTTCATCCAAATGCCAACCGCGCTTTCTTACCCAATGAATACCGAAAAGTACGCTTGGCAATTTGAAACTCTGCAAGAGCCAGGCCTTGATGGGCGTGAACTGCATTGCCCACGTGGCAAAGTGTTAGGTGGCAGTTCATCAATCAACGGCATGGTTTATGTTCGTGGTCATGCATGTGACTTTGATGAGTGGGAAGAGCAAGGCGCTGCGGGTTGGAACTACCAAGCATGCTTGCCTTACTTCCGCCGTGCCGAATCGTGGAACAAAGGTGGTGATGACTATCGTGGTGATAACGGCCCCGTAGGTACTTGTAACGGTAACGATATGGAGCTCAACCCTCTTTACCAAGCGTTCATCGATGCAGGTAAAGACGCTGGGTACCCAGAAACACAAGACTACAACGGCTACCAGCAAGAAGGCTTCGGCACTATGCACATGACCGTAGACAAAGGTGTTAGAGCCTCAACCTCAAACGCTTATCTACGTCGTGCATTGAAGCGCCCAAACCTTACTTTGAAAAAAGGTATCGTGGCTCGCAAGTTCTTGCTCGAGGTTCAATCTGACCAAAGTAAGAAAGCCGTAGGCGTTAAGTTTGAAAAGTCTGGCAACGTCCAAACTGCTATGGCGAACAAAGAAGTCATCTCTTCTGCGGGTTCTATTGGTTCGGTTCAACTGTTGCAACTTTCTGGTATCGGCCCGAAAGCGGTTCTTGAGAAAGCGGGTATTGAAGTGATACACGAACTGAATGGTGTCGGTGAAAACCTGCAAGATCATTTAGAAGTGTATTTCCAATACCACTGTAACGAWCCGATTACGCTCAACAGCAAACTTGGCTTAGTAAGCAAAGGCATGATTGGCGCGGAATGGATTTTGACTCGCAAAGGCCTAGGTGCAACTAACCACTTTGAATCGTGCGCCTTCATTCGCTCTCGTAAAGGATTGAAGTGGCCAAATATTCAATATCACTTCCTACCAGCAGCGATGCGTTATGACGGCCAAGCGGCCTTTGATGGCCATGGTTTCCAAGTACACGTTGGCCCTAACAAGCCAGAGAGTCGTGGCACGGTTGCGATTACTTCTGCCGACCCACACGCGAAACCAGAAATCATTTTTAACTACATTTCGACAGAACAAGACCGCCAAGATTGGCGCGATTGTATTCGTCTGACGCGCGAGATTTTATCTCAGCCAGCGATGGACACATACCGAGGTGAAGAAATTCAGCCTGGTCTGAACATTACTTCAGATGACGCGATTGATGAATGGGTGAAGCAGAATGTTGAAAGTGCTTACCACCCTTCATGTGGCTGCAAAATGGGCTCAGATGATGACCCAATGGCAGTTCTGGACGAACAATGTCGCGTTCGTGGTATCGACGGTTTACGTGTTGTCGACTCGTCGGTTTTCCCAACCATTCCAAACGGGAACTTAAACGCGCCAACCATTATGGTTGCTGAACGCGCTTCCGATTTAATTCTTGGTAAGCCAGCGCTTAAAGAGCAAGACGTCCCTGTATGGATTGCACCTGAATGGCAAGAGAAACAAAGAATAAACAAGCCAGTAAGAGAAGCGTAAGCCTCTGTTACTGAATAAAAAATAGTAACAACAAAAATTAGTCAAAAGTCAGCAGAACAGCCCTAGTTAGTATGAGTTAGGGCTGCAAAAGGAAAGATAAAAAGGAATCATTATGACGACTCAAAACAAACAGACCGCTACAAAAAAGGCGCTCGCAACATTAGCTATCAGTTCATTTGCGTTTAGTGCTTACGCTAACGCTTCAGTAGAGCCACAACAATGTGAAAACGTTCGTTTCGCAGATGTAGGCTGGACAGATATCACCGCAACAACAGCGGTAACGACTGAGCTATTAAAAGGTCTTGGCTACAAAACAAAAACCGACCTACTTTCAGTACCGGTTACCTACTCTTCAATGGCAAACGGTGACATTGACGTATTCCTAGGCAACTGGATGCCAACCATGGAAGGCGATATCGCGAAGTACCGTGAAGCCGGCACAGTGGAAACCGTTCGTGCCAACCTTGAAGGCGCAAAATACACACTAGCCGTACCTAAATACGTGTATGACGCAGGTGTGAAAAGCTTCGCTGACCTTGCAAAACACGCCGACAAGTTTAAAGACCGCATCTACGGTATCGAACCGGGTAACGATGGTAACCGTTTGATTCAATCTATGATCGATTCAGATGCATTCGGCCTTAAAGAATTCAACCTTGTTGAGTCGAGTGAAGCTGGCATGGTGTCTCAAGTTTCTCGCGCAGCACGTCGTAGCCAATGGATCGTTTACCTAGGTTGGGCACCGCACCCAATGAACAGCAACGTAGAAATGGAATACCTATCTGGTGGTGATGATTTCTTCGGCCCGAACTACGGTGGCGCGAATGTTTACACAAACGTACGTTCAAACTACCTGTCTGAGTGTGCAAACGTAGGCCAGCTTCTACAAAACCTAGAATTTACTCTAGAGATGGAAAACCAGCTGATGGAAGACATTCTTAACCAAAACGTTAAGCCTGAAAAAGCTGCGCAACAATGGTTAAACAACAACCCACAACAAGTAGAAGCTTGGCTAGACAATGTAAAAACGCATAAAGGTGATTCGGCAACTCAAGCTGTTACTGAATACCTAAAGCAAGTAAAAGCTTAGTTTTACCCATAGCAACATAAATAATAAAGGTGAGCTTCGGCTCACCAATAATCAAAGGCAATATTGTGAATTTTATTACGGAAAACAAAATCCCTGTCGGACAATGGATGGAAGCTGGCGTTGACTGGTTAACAATCAACGCTGCAGGCCTTTTTGATGCTATTTCTATCTTCCTAGAAACCGTTATTCTATTTTTAGTCGATGTATTTAAGTGGATGCCACCTGCTCTGCCTATCGTCATTACTGCTGCCCTCGCTTGGTATTTACACCGCAAACTTTCGCTTGTGATATTCGTTGTCGCAGCGCTACTCACTATTTTGAACCTTGGCTACTGGCAAGAAATGCTGGAAACCTTTGTCCTCGTGTTCGCAGCGACAACGATTTCCGTATTAATTGGCGTACCGGTTGGCATCATGGCGGCTCACCGCCCTTGGCTCTATACATTACTTCGACCGATCCTCGACTTAATGCAGACAGTTCCAACGTTTGTGTACCTTATCCCGACATTGGTTCTATTTGGTTTAGGCATCGTTCCGGGCTTAATCTCGACCATTATTTTTGCTATCGCCGCGCCAATACGTTTGACCTATCTGGGCGTGACTAAAGTGCCGGAAGAGCTTATCGAAGCGGGCAAAGCCTTTGGTGCTAGCCGTATGAAACTCCTAATGAAAGTGGAATTACCAGCCGCTTTACCAAGTATTATGGCGGGTGTAACACAGTGCATTATGTTGTCACTTTCAATGGTAGTGATTGCTGCACTTGTAGGAGCTGATGGGCTTGGTAAGCCAGTTGTTCGAGCGCTAAACACAGTAAACATCTCACAAGGTTTCGAAGCCGGACTTGCGATTGTATTGGTTGCGATCATTCTTGACCGCTTATGCAAAACACCAAACCAGAAGGAAGCTTGATTATGACTCGAGTAAATAAAGCTATGCCTAAAGAAAACAAAACTGTGCCGCAAGAAAATAAGGCGCTCGACGCAATAACAATTAAAAACCTCGATGTCGTGTTTGGTGACAAAACGAATCAAGCACTTAACTTGCTGGATCAAGGTAAAACTCGTCAGGAAATTATTGATGAGACAGGCCAAGTCGTCGGCGTTGATAACGTATCGCTGACCGTTGAAGAAGGCGAAATTTGTGTGCTCATGGGCCTTTCAGGCTCGGGGAAATCATCTTTGCTCCGTGCTGTTAATGGTTTGAACGAAATCAGCCGTGGTTCTCTCACGATAAAAGATGGCGATAAGCTTGTTGATTTAGGCGAACAATGCGACGAAGCAACATTGCGTCATCTTCGTACACACCGTGTCTCTATGGTGTTTCAAAAATTCGCTCTCATGCCTTGGTTAACTGTGCTAGATAACGTGGCATTTGGTCTTGAAATGCAAGGAGTTGCCAAAGATGTTCGCCGAGCTAAAGCTCGTGAGCAACTAGAGATGGTTGGCCTAGCAGAATGGGAAACAAAGTATCCACACGAGCTTTCTGGTGGTATGCAGCAACGTGTTGGTTTGGCACGAGCCTTTGCAATGGACACGGACATTCTATTAATGGATGAACCGTTTTCGGCGCTTGACCCGCTGATCCGAGCTCAACTGCAAGATGAACTGCTTACGTTACAAAGCAAGCTTAACAAAACGATTTTGTTTGTAAGCCACGACTTAGATGAAGCGCTAAAAATTGGCAATAATATTGCGATCATGGAATCGGGTAAGTTGATTCAACACGGTAAACCTGAAGAGATAGTGCTTACGCCAAAAACAGAATACGTAAAAGACTTTGTTGCTCACACTAACCCGCTTAACGTATTAAAAGGTCGCTCGTTAATGCAGCCTCTTAACTCGCTAACGCAAGAAAATGAAAGCTGGAAAATCTGTGATGCTAAAGATCTATGGATTGAACAAAGTGAAGGTGCGTTATCTGTAAAAGGTGAACCGACGTTGGCACTTGTTGAGTGGAGTGAATCTGATGACTTGAACGCAATTAGCGCTTCTAGCCTGATTGTAACGAGCCCAGATATTGGCATGCGCGACGCCATTAAACTCAAGCAGATCAGTAACCACCCAATTCTGTTGGTCGAAGACAACCAACTCATTGGTATTTTGGATGACAGCGAATTCTATAGCGCACTCACTGGCAATTTTCAGCTAAATAATGCAGCTTAACAACCACTTGAACGAATCATAATGGGTGGAGTGACCTTTTTCTCGCTCCACCTTACTGTTAAGGCCATGCGTATCAGTTAAAGAACAAAGTATTCGCAATAGCATTTTTTCAGCCAACATTATTTAATAATTAGGGGCTCTACCCTAAATGGTGTATGAGAAAAGATTGAGAATAGTATGAACATCAGTACAATGCGGCAAATTAATTACTAAACTTTAAGTTTACAGTGTGCCTATCTATCTCTGCTTCTGAGATTAACGCTGTAAATCGTTCAACAATGTATTTGTACAAAGGTCTGCATCTTGGAAAAACATGACGAAATACTAGTCGCTATCCGCCAAATTATTCGAGCTATCGATTTACATTCGAAGAAGCTGAGTAAAGAGTATGGTTTGACTGGCCCTCAATTGATCTTAATGAGAGCTATCCAAGAGATGCATAATGTGACGATCAAAGAATTGTCCAATCACACCAACGTAAGCCAAGCAACAACGACGACGATTATCGATCGCTTAGAGTTAAATGGTTACGTAAAACGAGTACGTAGTGAATCGGATCGCCGTAAAGTACACGCGAATTTGACTGAAAAAGGTCAAACGCTTCTCAACAGTGCTCCGCCACCTCTGCAAGATAACTTTGTAAACAAATTCCAAAACCTCGAACCTTGGGAACAAAGCCTGCTGCTTTCTTCAATGCAACGCGTATCTTCAATGATGAATGCGGAAGACATTGATGCAGCACCTGTTCTTCAGTTGGAAGGAATCGCGAACGTCGCGAAAGTTTAATTTAGACCGTATTGATTGCTTGTTAGCAATAAAAATTGAAGAGTAAGAAACATGAATAACGAACTTGATATCATTGACAATCTACAAGACCTTGAACAGTTTCTAATTGATATTGAAAATGGTGGCTTTGGCCTACAAGGTGTTGAAGGTATTGGTATGGCGACCAACAACTCAGACGGTCGTCACTTCGTTGCAGTATTCGATAGCAGCAACAAGTTGTTATTAGGCCGCTGGATCACTAAAGAAGTTTTCGAAACAGGTAAAGATCTGGTTCGAAACGGTCCAAACCGCCACTAAGGCTTTCAAAGCATCCTGTAACATGCTCGACATGACATGAATTAAAGCCCGTATGATGAAAATCGTACGGGCTTTTTCGTACATCACACGAACTCAATAAAGTGACGGTTGTTGACTCTTAAAGCGGTCAAAGTGGATAATCACTGGGTTCACATTAATCAGAGACACATGATGCAACTTGAATCTATTTGGGCAGAATACCACGCAAGCCTTAAGTCATTTCTACATAGCAAAGTAGCCAACGCTCATGATGCAGAAGATCTCCTTCAAGAAGTCTTAATTAAAACTCACACGAATCTAAAAACGATTACTGACAGCAGTAAAATTAAGCCTTGGTTGTTTCAAATTGCGAACAATACGATTATTGATTTCTATCGTCGTAACGGTAGGCATAACGACTTGGTAGCAGAAGATTTGTGGTACCAGGAAGAGGATGAAGAACAAGTCATTGATGACCTTTCTCTTTGCCTGTTGCCTTTCATTAAGCAGCTGCCTAAAGCGGATTCAGAGCTTCTAATCGCCATCGAAATCGAAGAAATCGCACAGAAAGATTACGCTGAGAAAAATGGTATTAACTATTCAACGTTAAAATCACGAGTAAAACAAAGCCGTGGAAAACTTCATAACCTGTTTAATCGCTGCTGTGATTTCTCTTTAGATTCTCAAGGTAACATCATGGACTACAACCAAAAGTCCAAGGGCTGCAATAACTGTTAGTCGAAGCTAGCAGCTATAAAGAAAGACCTTAGAGCATCTAGCATGAGGCTTAGGTCGACCAGAATTTTAGTAACTGACAAACCACTTCTACCACCTACCCTTTACTTTCCACTCTCTTATAAACTCAGTCATCTTGATATTACAAACAGCAGCTAACGCGATTTCATGACTTCTGACTTTTCAACCTGATCTAACCAATCACGGACACCGAACAAAAAACCATATAAAACAAAGAAATAACCCTCTCCCAAACCATGCTACATTTTTCGTCCTTATTTTATATTTCGATATTTCTAGAATTAATTTGACACTAATTTTTTGCAGGCGTATATTTCGATTATTCCAGAAATAATGAGATTTAAAATATGAACATTACACAAGATATGGTTATGGATACATTAGGCATGTTTGTTTTTTTAGCCGTTGAGCTAACCATCCTATTTTTGTTGATTAGCTACATAGTTGGTGTGTTGCAGGAGTATATTCCGCCGGCAAAAATACAAAGCATCTTAAGCGGTAAAAATGGTAAGGGTTACATCGTAGCCGGATTTCTAGGCGCGATTACACCGTTTTGTTCGTGCTCCACCATACCTTTCTTAAAAGGGCTACTAAGAGCTAAAGCTGGCTTCGGCACCATGATGGTATTCTTGTTTGCCAGTCCTTTGTTAAACCCAATCATTATTGGCTTATTTGCTGTGACGTTTGGCCTGAAAGTAACGGTTTTCTATTTCGCTATCGCGATGGGCGTATCCGTGATTGCTGGCTACACATTAGAAAAGCTTGGGTTTGAAAAATACGTAAAGCCAGAAGCTTACATTGCACCTGAAGCAAAAGGTTGTGGATCTACATGTGGCGGGAAAACAAAACCAGTCAACAAATGGGTAAAAATATGGAACAGCACATGGAATGATTTCAAAAAAGTACTTCCATACCTTGTCGGTGGCATTGCATTGGGCTCTATGATTTACGGCTTTATGCCAACTGAATTTGTGGCGAGTGTGGCAAGTGAAGAAAACCCATTTGCTATCCCATTTGCAGCTGTCATCGGTATCCCACTCTACATTCGTGCAGAAGCGGTTATCCCATTAAGTGCTGCATTAGCTGCGAAAGGCATGGGTTTAGGTGCAGTAATGGCTTTGATCATAGGCAGTGCTGGCGCAAGTTTAACTGAGGTAATTTTACTTAAATCGATCTTCAAGAACCAAATGGTTGCAGCCTTCTTATTCGTTATTCTAAGTATGGCAATTGGCGCAGGCTTCCTATACCAACTGATCTTCTAAATCGTGTATATCCCGCTTAACCGAAAAGCAAAAAGCCCCACTTACATTGAGCAAGTGGGGCGTTTTATTAATCTATTGTAATCAGAAACCTTACTGCCGAGAGTTAGTAAGGCTGCCTTTAACTTATGCAGATTGAATTTCACGAGAGTTTAGGACGGATTTAGGTATTAAGGTGGCTTACATCCTAACTTAAGCCGTTGCAAGGTGGTCAGTCGTCACATTTATATGAAACATGAAGACCTTGCGTCATAAAAAGTATGACATTAGTCACCCATAAAATAATCTCTATTCTATATTGTGGCGTCATACTTTAAACACGATGTGAACATACTTATGAAAAGACGCATACTATCAAGTGTAATCCTACTCTCTTTAGCCTCCCCAATCTTTGCTGCTGATGGCGACATACACGATGTCACTATACTTGGTACTTCCGATATTCACGGTCATTTTATGGCATGGGATTACGCGGCTGATAAACTCAACACTCGTGGTAGTTTAAGCCAGATAGCGACTAAAGTGGGCGATATCCGCAAGGAGCAATCCAACATTATCCTTGTAGACGCTGGCGATACCATCCAAGGCAACTTCGTCGAAACATTCAAAGATGAGCCAGTTGACCCAATGATGCTTGGCTTTAATCACATGAAATATGATGTGTGGGTTTTAGGTAACCATGAATTCGACTTTGGGCTTAAAACGCTCAACAGAGCCGTGTCTCAATTTAAAGGACAGTCTCTAGGTGGCAACATCAAGAACAAAAGTGGCAATCCATTTTTGCCTGGTTACACTATTCTAGATCGTGGTGGCATTAAGATCGGTGTGATAGGAATGGATACTCCAATGACAGAAGTCTTTGCGCAAGGTACCAACCGTTTAGAAGGCGTAACCTTCACTAATCCAACTTTGGAAGTGAAGAAAATCGTCAAAGAAATTGATGATAAAGTAGATGCCATCGTGTTGGTTGCCCATATGGGGATTGAGAACGAGAATGACATAGCTGACACAGGTGTCACTGATATTGCCAATGCAAACCCAGAGCTAGATGCTATCGTTGCTGGCCACATGCATACTCGTATCGATAAAGCCGTTGTGAATGGCGTTATTATCACTGAGCCCGATAAATATGGCCGCGCCCTATCTCGTATCGACCTTCAATTTGAAGAGCGCGATGGCAAATTCACTCTCATCAATAAAGACAGCTTCACCTATAAAATTAAAGGTATAGATTCTGATGAGGACATGGATGAGCTATACCAACCCTATCACAAACAACTCCGAGAAATGGCGAATAAACCTGTCGCTCAGCTGACCGGCGTTGATTTGGTTCCTGAAAACGAAATCCGCGGTATACCTCAAGTCCACGTTCAAGACACCGGCATTAGTGCGCTATTCCAAGAAGCGAGCTTCTTCTATGCACCAAAAGCCAATGTCATCGCACTCCAAATTGACAATGATAATGCGGAGCTTGATGTTGGCCCGATCAAAGCCAAAGACATCGCGTACAACTACCAATACGCAGGTGGTGAAATCTCTGTCTACCAGATGACAGGCAAAGAGCTTAGAACGTACATGGAATGGTCTGCGGACTACTTCAACTCAGTGCAACCCGGTGATGCGACCTACAGCTTTAACCCCGTTCGAAGAGCATCAAAATACTCTACCAATGACTTTTTCGCAGGTGTCACTTATACCATTGATCTTACTCAGCCCCCAGGCACACGTATCACTAACCTTGCATTTGCTGATGGCACACCGGTTACAGATGAAACCGAAATACGTATTGGTATGAATAGCTATCGAATGGGACACCTAACCAAGAAAGGTGGCGTACTAGAAGGCGAATCGTTCCCTGTACTCTTTGACACTGAAGCCGAATATGGAGAAGAAGCAGGCACGATCCGTAATATGACCATCAAGTACCTTAAAGAAGAAAAGAACGGTCAATATGAAGGCAAACCTCAACAACGTTGGACACTTTCGGGTTTAGACAGCCATTACAACGAACAGCGTGAGATAGTAAAATCATTGGTTAACGATGGAGTTATATCAATCCCAACCAGCGACGATGGCCGCTACACGAACATCGCTTCTATCAACGTAAAAGAACTGTTGTTCAAATCTGACGAAGCCAAACAAGCAGCTATAACCACACGCGAAAAGAAACTAGCGCAGGCTACTGAACAAGAGAGCAAACAAATCAAACGTGAAATCACTCTGATCAAAGCGCTCAATTAATCCTAACCCTCAAACCAATAACGACTTAACGACGCTTAGAGCGTGGTTAAGTCGTTCTTTATGGTATCTTGCTCACCTCTAAAACATCCCACCCTCACCAAGTAAAACGGATTGGATATTCGTAAATTGGCTCAAGTATGGGAACGTCAAAGTGATATCACTTGATATGCTCATGGGGCGCTTACACCAGAACTGAACTTAAACCATAAACGCCATGGTTACTTCAGCGGTATCTTTTACCGATTCCGCGTACTCTTCATACTCCGCCACCAACTGATTAATCAAGACGTCGACCAAAAGCAATGCACTAACTTTCGATGCGAATGCACCGCCAGTTAAAGGACCTTCTGGTCTAGCGGCAACCAACACTTCATCAGAAGTCACTGATAATGGGCTATGGCGAATGTTAGTTAAACTCACGACTGGAGACTGTTGGCTCTTCGCTCTTGTCGCAGCATACACCACATCTTTCGTTGAACCCGAGCTTGAAATCGCAAACCACAGATCACTTGCTTTCGACTTAACGGCACGCATCGCTGCAATATGAGTGTCTTCAAACATGGTCGAGCATTTACCTATTCGAGTTAAGCGAAAAGATAAGTAACGACCAACAATGCTCGATGCCCCAACACCGACACAATGAATATTGTCGGCTTCATGAATCATCTGACAAATACGATCAATCTGCTTTCTATCTATCAGTGTACTGGTGTCTTGCAGGCTGGTAATTGCACTTTGGGTCGCGCTGTCAATTCGATCTGCATTCTCATTAAGGGGTTCATTTGCTTTCTGTGATCGCGGCTGGCTGAGCTCAATTGCCAATCCCATTCGAAAGTCAGAGTAACCTTTAAAGCCCAAGTCTCGACACAAGCGAATCACGGTCGCTTCACTTGTCGTAGTATCTCTTGCTAATTCTGTAATGGTTAGGTATTGAGCGCTATCAGCGTTAGATACAATAAAATCAGCCACTTTTTTTAATTTAGGGCTGTAACCTTCCATGCCATAGCGAAGGCGAGAGAGTAAATTGACTTGAGATTGTGCGTTCATAGTGCTCTTGATTCCATAACTAACGCTGGGAGTATAACGTAATTTCAAACAACAAGAACCTAGCGATTGCTAGGCTCTTATCTCAATTAATTGTTATAACTGATATTTTTCGATTATCTGATTCTTATAGGTTTCAGCCTGAGTTCCGTAAATCAACTGAATACCATTGCCGGAGCGAATCACTCCTTTGGCATCCAACGATTTCCAAACCTCATCACTGGCAGGCAACTCACTGTCTTTCACAGTAATTCTCAGGCGAGTGATACAAGCGTCAATCGAAGCAATGTTCTCTTTACCACCTAAATTCGTCACGATGTCATCAATCAGCCCACCCTCTTTACCGCTATAATCTTTACGTGTGTAAAGTTTGCTCTCAGCATCGTTACGGCCCGGTGTTGAATAGTTGAACTTGCGAATCATAAAGCTGAACACGAAGTAGTAAATCACAGAGTAAATCGGGCCAAGGATCAGAATCCATTGATACGATGTCTTCGCTGTCCCTTGTAGCAAACCAAAGAAGGTAAAGTCGATGATACCGCGAGAGAAAGTAATACCAACTGCGACATCTAGCATGTGCATCAGCATGTAAGCGATACCTTCTAGCACTGCGTGTACCGCGTACAATGCTGGTGCAACAAACAAGAAAGTAAACTCTAGTGGCTCAGTAATACCTGTCAGGAACGACGTTAACGCAGCTGAGAACAAGATACCTTTTACTTTCGCTTTATTCTTATCGTCTGCACAGCGGTACATAGCTAAAGCTGCGGCAGGCAGGCCAAACATCATTGGTAAGAAGCCACCGGTCATTGTGCGTGTTGCTTCAGAGCTAAAATGTACCGTCGCTGGATCAGCGAGCTGAGCAAAGAAAATCTTTTGACCACCAGCGACCATTTCACCGGCAACTTCTTGTACGCCACCTAGTTCGGTATACCAGAACAATGGGTAAATCGCATGATGGAGACCAAATACGTTCAATAGACGCATCAATGAACCGTAGAAGAAAGTACCGATGTACCCCATTGCAGAGAAGGCTTCACCTGCAAAAACGATAGATTTAAAAATTGGTGGCCAGATGAATGGGAACGCAAATGCTAACGGAATAAAGAACACCATTGTCATGACGGGTACTAAGCGGTTTCCGCTAAAGAACGCCAAGTAATCAGGCAGTGTCACATTTGAGAAACGATTAGTAATAAACGCCGATAGTAGGCCACACGTAATACCGCCAAACACACCTGTTTGTAAGGTAAATATGCCAAGCTCTTTAGTATACAGAGAGGCTAGACCCACCGCTTCATCCGCATTGGCGCCAGCCGCAATAAGCCCCTCAACACTGGTAGTATCTGGTGAGAAGCCCTGGAAACCAAGTACCGCACCAATCACTGTGTGGAATAGTAAGAAGCCAAGTACTGCGGAGAGTGCCGCCGTTTCTTTATTATTATTCGCCATACCAATCGCAACGCCAACTGCAAATAGCAATGGTAGGTTTACAAACACGAATAGACCCGCTTGGAAACAGAGCACCAAAAACTGATTGGCAAGCGTCCCTGGAGCTAAGAAGGTCAGATTATAAGTTTCAATGAGTGGCCCACTCGTAAATGCCCCACCAACCCCAAGTAAAATACCCGCCATTGGCAAAACAGCAATGGGCAACATAAATGCCCGACCGATCTTTTGTAGTACAGAAAAGATACCGTTCATGTACCCTCCAAACCCTTTGATTTATTAAAATTGTATTTAAACCGCTATGCAGCTTCCCTTAATCGAGTCAATTATCAACACAATAAAAATTTTCTTCAAACACCATGAAGAAAATCTGTGATCGGTGTAAAAAATATAATCTTCGCTATGGATGAAGATTATTTTCAGTAGTATAACTGCCTCATAAACAAGTTCTGAAGAATAAAGATCATATTAAGAGGCGAGTAATGAAGAACTGGGATATCACTAAAATAGCCAAAACACTGGCCGACACTATTGTTGTTTCTATCCAACCAGTTGAAGGAAGTCCACTCGATACCACTGAGTTTGTTGTTGCTATGGCAAAGGCCGCAGAAATGGCAGGTGCACCAGCATTGAGAATAGAAAGAGCTGAACGCGTTGCTGCTGTGGCGAAAGCCGTATCCATCCCTATCATTGGCATAGTAAAGAGAGATTTACCTGACAGCCCGGTGCGTATCACACCCTTTGTTGATGATGTGAAAGCATTAGAAGCAGCAGGTGCAGCGATTATTGCTTTCGATGCGACCGATCGAGTTCGACCGGAAACTCGCCAAGTCATTGCGCAAGCTATTGTTCAATCTTGTTGTATTGGTATGGCCGATTGTGCCGAGTTTGCAGACGGCTTCTGGGCGCATTCCCAAGGCATTGAATTGATCGGCTCTACGCTTTCTGGCTACACTGGTGAGACAACTCCAGAAGAGCCAGACTTTGAACTGGTTACCAAGTTTGCTCAAGCAGGCTATCTCACTATGGCAGAAGGAAGATTCAACTCTCCTGAACTATGCAAACAAGCAATCCAAGCCGGTGCGCTTTCAGTGACTGTTGGCTCCGCACTAACGCGTCTAGAAGTTGCAACATCGTGGTACCTCGACGCAGCCGCTAGTGCAAAAATAGCGAAATAAGAAAAGGATAGCATCATGTTAAAAGCCATTACCGCACACACTTTGTTTGACGGTGAACGCTACTTAGAGCAACACGCTTTAGTGTTTGATCGCACCGGGATCCTCGAAATAACCCCAATCGACAAACTCGATTCAAGTGTCGATTTGATTAGTTACGGGGACGCTATCATTACCCCAGGCTTTATCGATATTCAAGTCAACGGCGGTGGTGGCATGATGCTCAATGATGCTCAATCCGTTCCCACGATTGAAACCATCATAAAAGCACACCGCAAAGGCGGCACTGCGTATCTATTACCTACCCTAGTGAGCGAAAAGCCATCCGCTATGACAGCGGCGCTAAACGCAATTGAGCAAGGGATAGAGAAAAAAGTTGATGGTTTGCTAGGCATTCACTTAGAAGGTCCATGGCTAAACCCTGTAAAAAAGGGGGCTCACGATGAAAATAACTTCTACAGTCCGAGCATTGAACAGTTGGACGCTTTTCCGTGGCTAACGCAAGGCATTAACTTCATCACTTTAGCGCCTGAGCAAGTGGACTCAGCATCCATCAAATGGCTATCAGATAAGGGTTGCATCATTGCTGCAGGACATACCAACCTTGCCGAGCTAGATCTCGTTGGCAAGCGTGAGAACATCCATGGTTTTACCCACCTATATAACGCGATGTCATCACAAACTGGTCGTGAGCTTGGCGCAGTCGGTGTCGCACTAAGTGATGATGATTGTTGGGCATCTTACATTGCTGATGGTATTCACGTTCACCCACAAAACTTGTTAATGGCTATCAAACTTAAGCCAAAAGACAAAATGGTGCTGGTTACCGATGCAATGGCATCAGTAGGAAACCCTGATGAAAGCTTCATTCTTGATGGTCAAAAGATTCGAGTCAAAGATGGTAAGTTAGTTAACGAAGCAGGCAACCTCGCAGGCGCGCATATCACCATGGCTCAGTCCGTAAAGAACCTTATTGATTGGGGCGTTAGCCCAGAACACGCTTACCAAATGGCCAGCACGAACCCTGCCCATGCGATGAATCTTGAAAGTGAATTAGGCTATCTAAAAGTAGGATACCGAGCGTCTGCAACAATTCTAGATAAAAATGGCGAACCAAATTCCGTTTTAGTCGACGGGAATTTATACTCCTGTTAAAAGCCCAACCTAAACTCCTGAAGGTCGCTCTCTCCCCCTAGAGAGTGATCTATCGCTAAAAGCATAGGGCGCCCCTTACTTACGTCCAAGTAAATCGACTATCTTTCGTTGAAAGAAAGTTACACAACGTTTAGATATCACAGTAACTCTATGAGTGTACGAACGTACCGTAACCATTTTTCATGATTAGAAAACCCATGTTTCAACTTTGTATAAATTGCATCAAGTCGCTGAGGGGTTAACAATTTCTGAGGAATCACATTCGCTTTAAAGGTTTAACCACGTTATCTAGCCCTTCAACTTTCAAAGTGAGACAAAGCTTTGGTAAATCACCTTTGAACAAAAACGAGTGACGACCAGTGAACTAAACTGCTTCTATCTGGTTAGAAAAAATATCTTAACCCCTTAAACGGTTGTATAGATAACTCAGTTTTTCAGGAACGTTTTGCTTCATATTATTCACCACTGATTTCCTTGAATATCAAATCCATCACTCGATTGCGGATCCCATTCATCTCATTCTGGCTGACATTATTCGTACTAGCAGTCATCGAGAAAGTTAGCTGCCCATTAACCGTTGTAATTCCCACCACCTTTTCGTTTACATCTGAGTAAAGCAGCGGGCCATATATTGACTGAATTGTCCGAGAGCCAAACTCAGTCTCGATATCTACTCGCCCTACATTGGTTATAGAGTAACCGTATGACACTTTGTCCCAGTTCATTTGCTTGAGCATCTTTGTTGCCAATTTATTCTGAAAGCCATCATATTTAGCAAAGTAAAATGAGTCCAAAAGACTGGGTGGAAGTCTTTCAGTCACCAGCATGCGAAACAGATCCGTCTTTCCAACAGCCTCTTTAATTTCTTTGTGAATAGTCCGAGCTGAATCCCAGAAGGGCAATTCCAAATTACAGTCAAACTTAAGGCTCATTGACGATGCAAAGAAGCCGAATTCTTCACCAACGGGGAAAGTTAGTTTCTCACGAGTGCTAATTGCCATTCCTGCCATTTTACGGAAGGAAGCCTGATCACCCTGTATTTCACGCTGAGCGATTAGAAATGCAGTCCACAATGCGGAGTTGACCGTTACTTGTTTTTCACGGCACTTTGTTACGAGAGCCTTGGTTTCTTCTTCCGTTAACCCCCACCTCAGTAGCGACGACTCACTGTTTACTTGCCAGAATTTATTTAACATGCGTTCCATGTCATTTTGGCTGAACGAAATACCAGCCCTATTCCATTTCATACCGATCAGCTTCATAACGAGCTTTGCAATTGGGTTTATTTTAGGAGGGTTGGAAACCGTTTCACTTTTGATAGAGGGAGGTGGAGGTAAAATCTCAGAAGAATAATCTGGCATATCAAGCTGTTTCAAAA